>JBFYPS010000086.1:0-23449 GCA_041303135.1 Crocinitomicaceae bacterium
AACTTGAGGATTACAATTGTTCATATAATCAGGAGTAATTCTGAAAGACATCCAATCTTGTAATTTTCCATCTAAATCGGGATAACCCTGGGGACACCCCGTCCTTTCCTCAAAACTAGGATTCGGCACCAAATTCACTTGCCCATCCACTTCAAACAAGGCAAAACACAACAAAAACAAAGAGATAAAATTTTTCATAGTAGCAAATTAAGCAATAATTTGGAAAATTGGGTTGGTTTTTAGGTTTTTAACGGGTTGTGTCGTTGATTGTTAAAGTTCAAGTTGCAATGCTTTTTTGCTATTTCCCGCCAAAACCCGTAATTTTACACCCAAATTCAAAAGTTCCAAATAGGATTTTCAAAAACGAAAACAAAATTCAACATGCTCGATCATCCTTTATTAATTGCAGGTTTTTCAATTGTTGTAGTAGTAATGTTGTTGCTCGATTTGGGGATTTTCAACAAAAAAGGGCATGTCATTTCCAACAAAGAAGCGGTCGTTTGGTCGTTGGTTTGGATTGGTTTATCGATGACTTTCAGTGCAGTGATTTACTTTAGTTTTGGCTATGAAAATGGAGTAAATGTAGGCCTAGAAAAATTCTCGCAATTTCAATCTGCTTATTGGATAGAAAAATCACTTTCAGTTGATAATTTGTTTGTTTTTATCCTCGTTTTTGGCTTTTTTCAAGTGCCGAAAGAAAACCAACACAAAGTCCTTTTTTGGGGAATCATTGGTGCGTTGATTTTGCGCGCGTTCTTCATTTTTGCAGGCATCGGCTTGATAAAATTGACTTATTTGCCTGATTTCAATTTGTTTGGAGTGTTATTTCATAAGGTAAATGTGGTGTTGACATTATTCGGTTTGTTTTTGATTTATGCTGGAATCAAATCTTGGTTTGCGCACGATGATTCCGATGAGGAAAAAGATTTCACCAAAAGTGCCGGTGCAAAATTCATTTACCGCTTTTTTAAAGTGAGCAAGAACTACGATGGAGATCGTTTTTTTACCATCGAAAATGGATTGAAGGTTGCCACGCCGATGTTGGTCGTGATTGGCGTGATTGAATTTACCGATTTGCTTTTCGCCGTAGATTCCATTCCAGCGATTTTTGCCATCGCACCTGATGATCCATTCATTCTCTACACCTCCAATATTTTCGCCATTTTGGGATTGCGTTCTTTGTATTTTATCTTGGCGAATTTCATCCACATGTTCAGCAAATTGCAATATGGTTTGGCGATTATTTTGTCATTCATCGGATTGAAAATGGTGATTTCGCCTTTCTTCCACATCAGTTCAGCGCATTCGTTGATTGTGGTGGCGGGTGTTTTGCTGCTTTCAGTTGTGGTTTCATTGCTTTTTCCCCAGAAGGGAGGGAAGTAGCGACAAGTCTTCTCTTGCAACAACAAAGTTTATCCGTACCTTTGCCAAAAATTTTACCATGAATATCAAATCCGCAACATTTGTTGTAAGTAACAGTGACCACAAACTTTGTCCTACGGATGGAAAACCAGAATTTGCGTTTATTGGTCGCTCGAATGTTGGAAAATCGTCTTTGATTAACATGTTGACGAACCAAAAAAAGTTGGCAAAAACGTCTTCCACGCCTGGGAAAACGCAATTGATCAATCACTTTGAAATCAACAAAGATTGGTATTTGGTCGATTTGCCGGGGTATGGTTTTGCGAAAGCTTCCAAAGTGGCGCGATTGAAATGGGAAAAATTTATTTCTGAATACTTGACGCAACGAGAGCCTTTGATGAATATTTTTGTATTGATCGATTCTCGCCTTGAACCACAACAAATTGATATAGAATTCATGAATTGGTGCGGTGAAAAAGGATTGCCATTTTCCATGGTTTTCACTAAAATCGATAAACTTTCATCTTCCGCTTTGCAAAAGAATTTGGCTGCATACAAAAGAGAAATGCTCAAATTTTGGGATGATTTGCCACCAGTTTTTACCACATCAAGCGAATCTAAATTTGGTCAAGAAAAATTGTTGAATTACATCGATGAGATTTTGAAATCATTGAAAGAATCGAAGTAAATCACAAGATCAAAATTGTTTTTCTAAATATTCATACGCAACCTGAATTTCAATGAATTTTTGTTGCGCAGCTTGGTAAATGTGTTCTTCCGCATTGATGAATTTATCAGGATGATGTTCCATCGCTAATTTTCGATACGCTTTCTTAACTTCCTTCAAATCCGCAGTGACAGCAATTCCCAATATCGCGCAATATTTTGCTTTGTAATTTGGACTTGTGTAATTGCTTGTGGTTCTATTTTTCCAAGATTCTTGTTCTTGTCGTGCGCGTCGTTCTTGGGTTTCTTTCATTGGAAGGATGACTTTGTCAACCAAGTTTTTGTCGAGTGCAATTTTTTCAGCAATCGATTCAATGACACGCAATTCCAACGGATGAATTTGTTGATCTACAAATGCAAAATCGGCCAGAAATCGAATAAAATTTAGTTTTTGGATTTCACTTAAATCTAATTTTTGCAAATAATCTGCCACCGAATCTAATTGCATGGGATGTTCGCGCGCATATACTAAAGACGATTTAACTTCCGCAAAAAAGCTATTGTGTCTGTCTTCAACTTGATTTAAATTTTCATCAGATAGTAGGTATTTGTATAGGAATACCAATTTTTTATGGACTTCAACTGGATGTTGACCAACTAATAATCCAGCCATAGAAATATAAATCAATACGATGTTGTCGTTGGTAATTGTCAATTTAGGTGGAACAATTCCTTTGCTCCAATATTTTTTAAATTGCAATTTAGAGTCAATCATTGCTGGCACGCCAAGATAGTATGCCATGACTGCAAGAATAATAATGAATTGAAAAAACGTAAACATTAAGTCAGATATTAGTGCTAAAACTGTAAAATTATCTTTTTCTCGCTTCTTTTTTCAATCTTTTGTTATTTCTTTTGATTCTGTTTTTGGCTTCCTTGGTTTGCATGCTCCAATAACGATCGTAGGCAGCTTTTTGTGCTTTTTTATTGATTTTGGCTTGTTCTTTTTTCTGTTTGGCAAGCTGTTCTTCCGCTTCTTTTGCTGATGCAGGAAGGTTGCTTCCTGGGGCACTGGTCGTTTTACATGAAGAAATACTTCCTGTTAAAAGCAATAATAAAATGAAAATTATCGTTTTGATTTGCATAACTTTGTAAATATCCTTTCAATGATATGAAGATACGATTTTTTTTATTCGCTGCATTATTGCTGATTTTTTCTTGCAATAAAAATAGGAATCATCCAGTTCCAAGTATTCCGTTTGATATCAGTATCAACATCAGTTTGCCTAGTTATGCTGACTTGCAAGGAGTAGGGAGCTGGACATTTGTAAATGGTGGCGCAAGAGGAATTATTGTTTACAGAAAATCTTATGATCAATTTGTGGCGTTTGACCGTCAATCTCCCACTGAAGGTGGCGCTGATTGTGCAACACCATTAACACCAGATTCAACCAATTTTTTGCAATTGAATGACATTTGTTCTGGCGCTACATTTTCACTTTACGATGGGTCTCCAATGTCTGGAGCAGATTATGGACTGAGACAATATCAAGTTGTGTGGGACGGAAATTATGTGGTAAGAATCTACAACTAACGCAAATTTGTTTTCCAAACTTCGATGTATTGATTGGTGTTTTTTGGATTCAATTTGAATATTATTTTATCGATTAAACTTGGGTCACATTGACTGAATTTCACCATTTTCGGATAAATCATTTTATATTCACCAATCCTTTTTTGAAGGTCATCTTCCCCAAAAAACAGGATGTAATCATATTGAATATTGTTTCGTACAAGTAAGGTTTCTGTTGGTTCTTCGCGTTGCACAAAATCGCAATACCAACTTTTTGCATAAAATTTTGGCATCAAGGAAGTACTTGAGTTACCAGAAGCCTCCAACAAAATTGTTTTGTGATCAATGTGTTCATTTCTCAAAGAATACATCGCATCGATGCGCGACTTTTTTGAAGAGGCAACGGTGAAAAACAAGAGCAAAGGAATATTTAAAACCCAAAAGGCAATCCATGAAATGCGCCAAGTTTTGTTCCAAAATTCACTTTTTCTCAAGTTTTCAAATCCGATAACACCAAGAATTATCACTAAAGGCAATACCGTTAACACAAATCTTTCTTGTCGATTAGGATAAAAAGTATGAAATAAAATGAAGAAAATCGTTGGCAAATAAATAATCCAAAGTGGTTGAATATTTTTCAATTTCCCTAAAAATGAAGCTGTAACGAGTGCTAAAAAGACAATTAAAATCCACCAAATTTGCAAGCTTGGAAGAAAAATGTGTAAAAGTAGCATTACACCTGCAGGCACGATAACAAACCATTGTTGTTTCGGAGATTTGAAAAAACCGATGGCAACTAAAATTCCGAGCGGCACTAACAAAACACCAAAAAGTACATAGAAATACATGAAATAATTGGTGTTTGCCATGTATTCTGTTCCTTCGTGCATGTTGTAGACAACATAACCAGCAACTTCAGCAAAAGGATATCCCCAAATGAAGAAATCGACCAAACCTTGCGTGATGCAGAAGGTCAAAACAACGCCCAAACTGAACAAAAAGAATTTTTTCCATTCCCATTTAAAGAAATAAATAGCAGCTATTCCAATGGCAAAAACGCCTACTTGAAAGCGGAATGAAACTGCCAAGCCAATCAGTAAACCAGCGAAAAATAAATCTAATTTGTGTGTGTCTTTGATAGTCAACCAAACGCCCCACATTAAGAAAGGAATACTGGCCATTTCGACTAAATTTCTGACTGATAGGAATGGAAAAACCCAAAGAATGGCTAAAATCCAGCCAATAGTCACTGCATTTTTTCGAGAAGAAATTTTTTCAGTGATTTTAATTCCGAAATGAACTACCAGTAATGAAACCAAACCATGAATCAATCGGTTGAATATCATTAAAGTTTTGGGATCGGTAATTCCAAAGAATTTGAAAACAACAAAAAATAAGTAATTCAATCCGACATAAGTGAAACTATGTCCTTCCGGAACGCCAGTATTCCCCGTTGACCAAGGTAACCAATGATTGTAATCAAATCCATCAGACCAAGAAGATGCCGCTTCAACTATCAAAAAATGATCGTCGTGCATGCCGTAACCTTCTGAAAAAATGGCAGCAATCAATCTAAAGATCAATGCGGTAAAGAGAATTGTTTTATAAGAAGTAAAATCGATTTTTTTCAGCATAATCCTTTCACATTGGACAGTCAAAAGTGCAAATTAATTCTTGCCTTGACCACAAAATTAGCCAAAAAAAACCGATTTTCTTTTTTCAAAATGGTTCGTAAATCAATACTTCTGAATTTTAACTCTTTTTATATCAGTTCCAATTTTCATTTCGATAAAATAGTACCCAATTGGAATGTCAATCAAAGAAATTATTTGGGCATTGTTGATTCCAGTTTGAACAATTCTTCCCTGCATGTCCATGATTTGATAGGAATCGATTAATTCCCCATTTTTGATAAAAATAATTTCGCTGGTTGGATTTGGAAACAATTCGATTTCTTCAAATACAGAAGTTTCTTCGATTTTTTTCGGGTCAGTTTCTTGCGCACTCAATTGAAAGGCAAAAAACAAAAACGTAAGGAGAGAGAGCGTTTTCATGATTTCTGGTTTTTTAATGGAACGTATGTTTGATTACAGGTTACAGTTTTTGTAGGAGTAAATTTTTTGATTCAATTTTGTTTATCTATTTTTAATAAAAATAAGTATAGAAATGATTCAGAAATTATCTGAAAAGAATAAAGATTTCTTTGAACAAGTTTATGAAGTGGTGAAATTGATTCCGCATGGTAGAGTCACTTCTTATGGTGCAATCGCCAATTATTTGGGAACTAAAAGTGGCGCAAGAATGGTTGGTTGGGCCATGAATGCAGCACATGTTTTACCTGATGTTCCTGCGCATAGGGTTGTCAATCGAAATGGATTATTGACAGGAAAAATGCATTTTGCGGATGAAAATGAAATGGAAAGAAAACTAAATTTGGAAGGAATTTTGATCGAAAATGATCAAATTATAAATTTTAATAAGTTTTTTTGGGATCCTATGATAGAATTATCGCTTTGAAAAGCGAATTAGTTGTTCCAGATTTCTTTTAAAAACAATTGCTCATTTCCTGAGATCGTTGCATGAAAGCGAATTTCCTTTTTGATTTCGCTTAACTGCGTTCTTAAATCAGGATTATTTGAATTTACCAAATGAATATGCACCTTTTGATATTCTTTCTTAAGCTGAAGTGCTTTGTTCATTCTTTCTCCATATTCTGATTGACATGATGTTATCAAAATTCCTAAACCCAATACAATAAAACTAATCCTTTTCATAATGTCGAAATTACGCATAGAAAAGCTGTTTTTAGTGTTTTTTTTAACATTTTTTTCAAATCCCACTTGCTGTTGAATATTTTTAGTTTCTCAGTAAACATTTGGTTTTTGGCAAAAAATCCTGATATTTCGTTCTTAATAAATAGCCGAAATTCATGTTTTAGAAAATTTTAGCTTTTTTCTGAGTCAAATCAAATTTTACTACCGTATCTTAGTACCCATGATTTTTGTCACAGGAGGAACAGGACTATTAGGTAGTCATTTGCTTTACAACTTGTCTAAGCAAGACGTTGCTATTCGTGCCATTTATCGTGACCAATCAAAAATCGATCAAACATTCAAAATCTTTCAATTTTATGCACCTGAAAGTGCTGAGCTTTTGTTTTCCAAAATAGAATGGTTGCAGTGTGATGTCTTGGATGTCATTACCTTAGAAGAATGCATGCAAGGATGCGATTTGGTTTATCATTGCGCTGCCATCGTTTCATTTGATCGAAGAGATTTTTTCAAAATGATGAAAATCAATCGACAAGGGACAGCTAATATTGTGAATGTTGCCTTGGATTTGAAGATCAAGAAATTGTGTTTTGTTTCTTCGACCTCAGCTGTTTCCTCGGATATCGATCATCCAAATAGTCCTTTGGTAGAAAAGAACAAATGGGTTCAAACACCAGAAACAAGCGGTTATGCCATTTCAAAATATTCTTCAGAAAAAGAAGTTTGGCGCGGAATTGAGGAAGGTTTAGAAGCCGTAATTGTGAATCCAAGTATGATTATTGGTCCAGGAAATTGGGATGAAAGTTCATTGAAAATCTTGAGAACCATTTCCAAGGGATTTAAGTTTTATACTGCAGGTGCGAATGCTTTCGTAGACGTGAGAGATGTTGCCGAAGTAATGATTCAATTGATGCATTCAGAAATTAAAAATCAACGGTTTTTGGTTGCAGGCACCAACATTAGCTTCAAATCATTTTTTGATAAAGTAGCAATTCACTTGGGAATAAAATCGCCTTCGATTTTAGCGGGACCTTTTTTAAGCGCCATTGCTTGCAATCTTTCATGGTTTTTGGGTTTATTTACAGGCAAACGAACATTGACCAAAGATTCAGTCAGAAGTGCACAATCCACTACAATTTACAGCAGCGAAAAATTGTTGCTGGCATTGAATGATTTTCAATTTAGATCCATTGATGAAACCATTGAAAATGCTGTGAAAGGTAAAATTCAATAAAATTCCCTCGAATATTAAATCACAAAAAAAACGGAATACCCTGAAGTATCCCGTTTCTCAAATATTGAAATCAAATTCTTAGTTTCTTACAACTCTGAAAATTGAAATTCCTTTTTCAGTTGAAACATGAATTAAATAAACACCATTTTGATTGTTACTCAAATCAATTGTTGCTCCATTTTGAACATTGTTATAATTTGCAATTACTTTTCCTAAAGCATTGTAAACTGTCACATTTGCTTGTTCTGTAGGAATTGTTACATTAACTTTTCCTTTTGTAGGATTTGGGTAAACAGAAACTGCTGCATCTGCTTTGTTTTCGTTGATTCCAACTGAATTAACCGTTACACAACTAGAAGTTTTTGAACATCCAAATGAGTTTGTAACTACCACAGAATAACTTCCATTTGCAGTTGCAACATAAGTCGCATTGGTCGCACCAGCAATTGGTTGACTCGTTGCACAGTTAATCCATTGGTAATTTTGACCAGCAGGAGTTGCTGTAATTGTTGTGCTATTTGAAACTGTTGCAGTTGCTGTTGGCACTGGATTTACGGTTACAGTAACTTGATCAGTATTAGTACAAGAATTTGCATCTGTTCCAGTTACCGTGTATGTTGCAGTAGCTGTTGGCACAAATGCAATACCGTTCGTTACACTATTGCTCCAAGATAAATTTGTAACTCCCGAACCATTCAAAGTAACTGAAGCACCTGCACAAACTGTTTGGTCAGCGCCTGCACTTACAGTAGGAAGTGCGTTTACAGTTACCAAAACTTGGTCTGTATTTGAGCAAGCACCACTTGTAATTGTTACAGTATATGTTGTTGTCGTCGTTGGAACAAATCCAACACCATTTGATACACCATTATTCCATGAAATAGTTCCCGCTCCAGTTGCATTCAAAGTAACACTTGTACCAGCACAAACTGTTTGATCGATTCCAGCATTTACTGTTGGTGCCGTTCCTGAAACAGTTACAATCACTTCAGTTCTTGCACTTGGAGGACATCCTGTAACTGCTTCTTCTACCCAAAAAGAAGTAGTTGAAGTCAAAGCAACTGTTGTATACGATGCACCTGTTCCAATCGCAGTTCCATTTGTGGCAACATCAAACCAAGACAAAGTACTGTTTGTTTCAGTAGCAGTTGCACTGATTGTTGCAGTTGCACCACTACAAATAGTAGCACCTAAAGCAACAGGAGCATTGATTGTTGTACAAGGAACAGTGCCACAAGAGGAAGTATGAGCGCCTAAATTTGAAAAGTCATCTACCGTTAAAACTGTCCATTCAGAAGTGGCTGCATCCGTTCCAGCTGAAGTTGTCCAATCTGCATTCGGAGAGCATATTGAAGATTTTCTAACAAGTGTTTTATCTAAAGATCCAGCAGCATCACCAGCAACAGTCCAAGAAGTTCCAGGGTCTGTTCCAATGGTTCCAATTACATCAATTGCTACACTATTTTTTTCTAAGATTACAGCGTCATCACCGTTAAATCCAGTAACTCCAGAAGTTACATCGGCGAGGCTCGTAATTGAAGTATTTGCTTGTAAGTTAGCAATGATGTAAACATCTTGGTCATTCAAAGTTCCAGTCAAAGGAAAAGTTACATTTGCCGTTGCTGATCCATTGTTGTATAATTTCAAGCTATAAACTGATAAATCAACCGTAACGCCAGTTCCATTGTGAATTTCAATGTATTTGTTGTTGCTTGTTCCTTCTCCATATTCAGAGATAAATAAGTCGGTTGTTTGTGAAAATCCCAAAACAGGAAGTAAAAGTAAAAGCAGTGTAAAAATTTTCATAAGCTATATTTAAATATTGAGGGTAAAGATAAGGTAACAATTTGAGACATAAAAATAAATTCAGATCAAATTTTAATTTTTTGGCTAAGGATTTAATCTTTTTGTAACATATTGATTTACTCTTTCATAAAACTGAAATGGTGAAAAAGTGCGCCATTCAATTTCATCCAAATCACCTCCCATTACAAAATAGCTGTCGATGTGGATGTGTTCAAATTCTTTAACAACGTGGTCGTGAAAATTAATCATTGCAATCCAACCATCTTCTACTTCATCGAACCATTCTTCATAATAACAATCATCTGAATAATGAAAATTCAAGACATTTTCTCCAATCAGTATGAATTTATTTATTCCATGTTCTAGTAAAGGTTCAACAATTTCGCGTTTGAAAGTCATGATGTCGTTTTCTATGGCATCGTTCCATTCTCCAAACATTTCAATGATGGCATAAGATTCATCGTATTCAACAAACAATATTTTAATCACTAAAGTGCGCGAACCCATATTGTCCCATTGTGGGTGTATTAGGTAATTGTAGATTTGATCTGTAAATTCAAATTCGCTGTAATCTCTATTGAAAAATGGCGATGAAGGATCTTCTGCTGCGATGTAAAAATCTCTCCAATGATAATATGGTTCTATATAATGCATGATTGGATACTTTGATGTTTTTAAATTGGAATGGATTTTGCAAACAAATTGTAAAATAATAAAAGTAGCTTGAACGTTCTTAATTTTCAATTACTTTTGAATATAAATTGTAAATACAAAAATATGTCTTTGAAACAAATTTTGCCAATTTTAGCGGGCTTTTTATTGCTTGTTGCCTGCTCAGAAAACCATGATCGTCCAATCAAGGAATCGGTTTCTGCTTTTATGAATGACAATGAGTCTGTTACATTTTTTGGTTCTGTCAATTATAACAATATCCTAAACAAAGCAGAATACAAGAAAATTCAAAAATTAGGGAATTTGATAACAGAAAGAATGTCGAATGCATTGAATCCTGAATCACCTGTCTATTTTGCGATGGAAGGTCCCTTTGATAGTAATGGAAATCCAAAATCGACTTATGTGTTTCTAGATGTTCAAGACAGTGACACTTTAGAAGATCGTTTGGCTTCCTCAGGACTTTTTATCGAAGAGTCGGGTGAAATGAAATATTCTTTAAATGATGATTTAAGTATAGGAATCAAAGGCAATTTAGCCATCGTAGTAATCAAAAAAGAAGATTACGACGGGAAGTTGATTTTAGAGGCAGCCTTCAATAAGACAAAGGGTGATGTTTCTGGTGGCAAAACAGATGAATTATTATTCAAAAACAATGACATTGCCATCAATGCTAATTTGCAAAATTTATATGGAACATCCAATACTAGTTTGTCCAAATTGAGTAAATCCAAGCAAAATGAGTTGCAAAGTATGGTTAAAGATTCATACGTACATGCCACAATGGATTTTGAAAAAGGGAAAATGGTGATGAAAACAGCAAATCATTTTTCGCCAGCGATGCAAAAGCGCATGTTTTTCAAGGATGACAATTCCGCCAAAGTTTTATCAAATTTAGGAAAAGGAAATGCCAGAATCGGAATCGCAGCCAATATTGACATGAAAAAAGCAGAAAGTTTTATCGATGATTTTGCAGCAGATTTTAAAGAAAAAATGATTAATAGCGACACAAAAGCGGCCTTGGCTGTCATGCTTCTAGGAGATGGTCCTTTGAATAAGGTTTTCAGCGGAGTTGCTGGATTGGTTTTGGTTGGAGATCCGCAAATGATGGTTTTTGTGCCAGAAATAAATTTCAATGTAGGAATAGGGAATCAAGGAAGACCTCTTTTTGAAATGTGGGCTGCAAGTAAAAAAAGTGACGGGAAATTTAATTACACGATTACAGATAAAAATTTAATCGCGTCTTCTCCAAATGCTGGTGCAGGAATGTCTAAATTGGTGATACCAAATTGTGGGAAAGACTTTGGCAAAAAAGGAATTTCAGGTTTCATTAATTTTGAAGGTGTAGATTTGGAATCTTTCGGTTTTGGAGGTCTTTATAGATCTTTGAATGTGATCAAAAACATTACTTTCAAAGTGGATAACAATGGAAGTGAAATGGTGATCAATTCCACTAATCCAAATCAAAATATTTTGAAACAAATCATAGAATTAAACACCGCAGATTTACAAGATATGATGGGGAATATGGCTATATAGATAGAGGATATTGACTTCGACGAGCTCAGTCAACTCGACGAGCTCAGTCAACTCGACAAGCTCAGTCAACTCTATAATTGTGCAAATGCAGACTGAGGCACTCGAAGTCTGCACTTGGCACTCGAAGTCTGCATTTGGCAATCGTGGTCCGCACGTGAACTTTTTTAATCTAAAATTGTTATTTTAACCAAACACAAATCATGTTAGACAAATCCAATTTCAATCATTTAACCGACGAAGAAAAGAGAGTAATCATCAATAAAGGAACTGAAATGCCGTTCACTGGCGAATTTAATTCTTGGAAAAAAGCAGGAACTTTTATTTGTCGTCAATGTGAAGCACCTTTATATCATTCAGATGCAAAATTTGATTCAGGTTGCGGTTGGCCGTCCTTTGATGAGGAAATTGAAGGAGCCGTGAAACACGTCCCAGATGCAGATGGTCGCAGGGTTGAAATAATTTGCAACCATTGCGAAGGACATTTAGGACATGTTTTTGTCGGAGAGCGATTTACTGCCAAAAATACACGTCACTGTGTCAATTCAATTTCGTTGAAATTTATTGAAGATTGAATTATTCAACGCAATCAAACAATTTTACACATTCACTTTTGGTCATGTCGTGCAAAATAAATTGCGACGCCAAAGCCAATTGCGTATAGTTTTGAGAAGAATTTCCAAATGAAGCAGCATGCGTTTGCCACATGGCTTTGATTAAACTTTGTCCGCCTTCAGTTGGATTGATTTTATTCACCACAGCGCGCACATTCATTGAACCGGCGTGGTAAACATGCAACACAAACAATCGAAACCACAAATCAGATTCATTGTAAACAATGCTGTGATCATTCAAGATTTTTTTTGCCTCTGGAATACAGGTTTTGCTAATTAAGCGCGCAGCGCCAAAAGCAGATTTATTGAAATCTTTGCGTTCGTCAACCGTTTTATTGACAATTAATCCTTGTGCTCTCGCAACACTTGGCATCAATTGAAAAGCACCATAAGCGCCAGCGGAAGATTTTTTTAACTGTCCCGGACTTTCAATCAATAAAATTGCTTGTGCATACCAAGGGTCAACGCCCTGACTTTCGAAAGCTAAGATTCCATTTGAAATGCTTGGATAAACTTCGTTGAATTTGTAAAAATCATTTTTGCCTGTGGTCACAAATATTTTGTCAGTTGAATCAACGTTGTTCGCCAATTTGAGACTGTCTTTGAAAATCGTTTTGCGCGCTTCAGATTGTTTTGACCAATCTTTGTTCGACATTTTCATGATAATTTGTCGATTCGATGCGATGTTAATCAAACAAGAATCTGGAGACAATTTCATGATTTCTTTCCAAAACGCAGGTTGTGGCAAAGTGTCCCACAAACCGTCAAATAAGGGTTGAGAATTCATCAAAATACCACTTTTTTCGGGATTGGTGACTTCAACCAATTCATGATCCCAACTTGGAAGTTGTGCGTAAAAAGGTGTTAAAAATGCGGAGAAAACTAAAATTAAAAAATATCGCATGGAGAGTGCTTTAAGTTTGAATCTCTAAGATACGATTTTTTATTGAAAAATGAATTTTTTTACTCGATTTTAACGTTTTTCGGTCATAATTATCCCTTTTTTTAACTAAAAAGTGATTTTTTGGAAAAATTGATTGGCTTGAATTTTAGAGTCGATGAATCATTCTACTCTCAAAAGTCGTACTTTTAGCCCGTGAAAATCATTCGAAAACTCATCCAATTTCCGTTGATTCTATTGGTCAAAATTTACCAATGGATAATTAGTCCATTATTTCCAGCGGTTTGCAGATATGAACCAACTTGCTCCAATTACATGATTGAAGCGATTCAAGTTTGGGGAATTTTTAAAGGAACTTATTTGGGACTAAAACGTATCGCTTCTTGCCATCCTTGGGGCGGACATGGACATGATCCTGTGCCGAAACGGAAAAGCCATGAAAAAGTATAATTTTTGAACTTTTTTATCTTTTAGAAGAAAAAAAAAGATTTTCAATTCTTAAATCAGGAGAAGTTAAGGTTTCTCTAATAGTTTTGTCAGCGGTGGTTTTAAGTTAATTAATGTTCGTTTTATTGCTTACAGTAAAATAAGGTGGATAATCGAATATTTTTTCTTTTTGAAAAAAGTTAAAACGAAGTCCCGAATAAAACCTGAACGAGAAAATAATTTTACTATCTAAGAACTCCACCGTGGTTTTATTTCCTTTATATTTGATTCTTGATGGCTTAGTAAATAACGTTTCAAGCACTCTTTTGAATTCGTCCTGATTTTCCATTATTTGCTGGTAGGAATAATATGGAATTTCACTAGTTCGGTCAATAAAAAATGAAACTCCAGATTCATCCACTTCAATCATAAAAAACAATTTGCCTTCTTCCCTCAGCGACCAATAGCGCTGATAGATTTCGAAGTCCAAATTTTCAGATTTTAGCATTTGGTTTTCACCTAACTTTGGCTGTTTAATTCTATTAAGGACACCATTTATTATTTCATATATTTCCTCAAGTTGTTCAGACATCTTTGTATTTGGCAACTAATAACTAAAACTAAATTCCACCTCCACATTATCACCCAAGGTTTTCGCAACAGGACAAGCTTTTCCGGCGGCAATCACTTTTTGGGTTTGATGTTCATCCCAACCATTTCCGCTTAAATCCATTTCAATCACAATCTTTTGGATTCTTCTTGGACTTTCAGTCATGATTTTGGTAATTGTCGCATCTGCTTTTTTGAGTAAAAGTCCGTGATTGTTACAGTAAATTCCCATGATGGTAATCATACACGAAGCATACGAAGTGGCAACCAAATCTGTTGGTGAAAAAGCTTCGCCTTTGCCATTGTTGTCGATGGGTGCATCGGTGATAATCTTCGTTCCTGATGCCAAATGTTCACAGGAAGTTCTTAAATCGCCGAGATATGTTACTTTGGATGTTGCCATTGTTTTTTTGTTTGAAAAGTAAAGGTAGGAAAAAACTATTGACGATGAATTTTGACTTCAACTTTATTCTTTTTGACGAACTAAAAAGTTGTATTTTTGTTTAAGATTTTAGTAAAATGTTTCGAAAATTTGCGCTATTAACTTTATTGGTTTTTCCATTCTTTTTGAATGGACAAGCTCCTGTGTCTGAAAGCTTGGATCCGATTTATAAAAATCAATTTGGAGGTGGAATCATGTTGGCAACAACCGGTGTCGGCGTGGAGGGATTTTATGGATTTCAAAAGCAAAAGAAAACCACGTGGTTAGTCAGTTTGGCGATTGGGAATTTAAAAAGTGAAAAACAATCCAAGATCTACAACAACAATTACAAAGATGCTCGCGGTTATTATTTTGGAAAAATCAATAGTTTATTCTACCTAAATGCATCTTTTGGAGCATCACATTTATTGTATGAAAGCAAAAGATTTCAAGGTGTTGAAATTAGTGGTGTTTGGAGTGCAGGACTAGATTTGGCGTATTTAAAACCTGTTTATTTGATGATTAGAGAACCTTATGTAGGTGGTCAAGGATTTGAAGAGCCTGTGAATGTTCGATATGATCCTGAAATACATTATCAAGAAAATATTTACGGCAAATCAACTTTCCTGACAGGAATTAAGGAAGGAAAATTTACATCAGGACTGCAATTAAAAGCGGGAGTTTTGTTCAATTTGAGTAAATTTGACCAGTCAATTAGAGGAATCGAAATCGGCGCGAAAATAGATTATTTCTTCAAACCAGTAGATTTAATGTATGCTTCGCCATCGAAATCTTTATTTAACGCTTTGTATGCCAAATTTTTAATTGGCACAAAAAGAACTTAGTTATGAGTGAAATCATTGAAAAAGATAACAATTCTGTAAGAATCAAAAAACCAAAATGGTTGCGTGTAAAATTGCCGACTGGCGAAAATTACCGCAAAGTACGCGCTTTGGTGGACGAACATAAATTGCATACCATCTGCGAAAGTGGAAGTTGTCCAAACATGGGCGAATGCTGGGGTGAAGGAACTGCAACTTTCATGATTTTGGGAAATATTTGTACCAGAAGTTGCGGTTTTTGCGCAGTTCAAACGGGACGACCTTTGGAAGTTGACATTTATGAACCAGGAAGAGTGGCGCACAGTGTGAAAACGATGGGTGTGAAACATGCCGTTTTGACTTCAGTGGACCGTGACGATTTGAAAGATGGAGGTTCTGAAATTTGGGTTCAAACGGTAAAAGCAATTAGACATCAATCGCCTCAAACGACGATGGAAACCTTGATTCCAGATTTTGCTGGAAAATGGGAGAATTTGCAAAATATCATTGATGTGGCACCAGAAATTGTTTCCCATAACTTGGAAACTGTTCGACGCTTGACCAAACAAGTGCGCATTCAAGCAAAATATGACCGAAGTTTGGAAGTATTATTTCGCCTGAAAAAAGGGGGAATGAGGACCAAATCTGGCGTAATGTTGGGCTTGGGAGAATCACACGAAGAAGTTTTGGAAACCATGGAAGATTTACGCAGTGTAAATGTGGATATTTTGACATTAGGACAATATCTTCAACCAACGCCAAAACATTTGCCGGTGCAAGAATTTATCACACCAGAAAGATTCGAAGAATATAGAATCAAAGGCTTGGAAATGGGATTCAGATATGTAGAAAGTGGTCCTTTGGTGCGTTCTTCTTATCATGCTGAAAAACATATTTTTGATTTATAAGTTTTTCAATGTCAGAACAGTCGAAATTAGATTTTAAAGTTTTTAAAAGATTGATGTTTTTTGTAAAATCTTACAAGAAATTCTTACTCTTTTCACTTTTCTGCACCCTGACTTTGTCTGTCCTGAGTCCCTTGCGACCTATGTTAATAGGAACAATGGTCAGCGATTTCATCATCAATACACAAAACGAATCCGCTTTATTCAATTGGTTCATGATGTTGCTCTTATTGCTGCTCGTGGAAGGCGTTTTTCAATTTCTGAATTCCTATTTCAGTAATTTATTGGCGCAAACTGTCATAAGCGACATTCGAAAAAGATTATTTGAACATTTTATTTCATTCAGGATGAAGTATTTTGATCAAACACCCATTGGAAATTTAGTTACCCGTTTGGTTTCTGATATCGAAGCAATTTCAGAAGTTTTTTCTTCTGGATTGATTGATATTTTAGGTGATTTATTGATGTTGATTTTTATCATTATCATGATGATGCTTACCAATTGGCAATTGACTTTGATGACCTTGATTCCAATTCCATTGTTGATTTTAGCAACCAGGATTTTTGCCCGTGCAATGCGTAATTCGTTTCAATCCGAGCGCTTGCAAGTCACGCGATTGAATACTTTCGTGCAAGAGCACATTTCAGGAATGTCGATTGTGCAACTTTTCAACAGAGAAAAACAAGAACAAAAAGAGTTTGAATCTATCAACAACGACCACAAACAAGCGCAAGTGAATGCGATTTGGGCCTTTTCCATTTTCTTTCCTGTAGTTGAAATTTTGTCTTCACTTTCCATCGCTTTGATGTTGGTTTGGGGAGCATTTCAGTTGATTGGAGCAAACACGCCCGAGCCAGCAAAATTGTATGAGCAAATTTTCGAATTTACTTTGTGGATACACATGTTGTTTCGCCCAATCAGACAATTGGCGGATAAATTCAATATTTTACAACGCGGAATTGTGCGAGCTGAAAGAGTTTTTGAAGTATTAGACATGCATGAAGATGTACAAATTGAAGGAGAAATAAAAGACATCAATTTCAACCAAGACATTCATTTTAAGGACATTTATTTTGCTTACAAAGAAGAAGATTGGGTTTTGAAAAATATCAATTTGACTATTGAAAGCGGTAAAACGGTGGCGTTTGTTGGAGCAACAGGTGCAGGAAAATCTTCGATTGTGAATCTACTCGGAAGGTTTTATGAATTTCAAAAAGGAACCATTTCTTTGGGAGAAACAGACATCAAAGAACTTCAATTGAGTTATTTGCGAAAAAATATTGCAATTGTTTTGCAAGATGTATTTTTGTTTTCAGGGACGATTTTTGAAAATATAACTTTGGGCGATCCATCTATTTCAAAAGAGCAAGTGATTGAAGCTGCAAAAGCGGTGAGTGCGCATGATTTCATTGACAAATTGCCAGAAGGTTATGACTATGAAGTGGGTGAAAGGGGCGGCGTATTGTCTGTCGGTCAAAGACAACTGTTGGCTTTTATCCGTGCTTATGTTTACAATCCACACATTTTGATTTTGGATGAAGCGACGTCAAGCGTGGACAATGAATCTGAAGAATTGATTCAAAAAGCCACTGAAAAATTGACGCAAGGCAGAACATCCATTGTGATCGCACACCGTTTATCTACCATTCAAAATGCAGATAAAATCGTGGTGATGGACCATGGCGAAATTATCGAAACAGGTACACACAATGAATTACTTGCTACAGATGGCTACTATCGAAAATTGTATGATATTCAATTTGCTGATAAGTAAAATCTGACATTTCAAAAAACTGACTTAAATCATTTCTGAATGTGACTTTTGTATCAAAGAAAGAGATGTCAATCTTTTAAATTTGTTCTATAAAATTTACAATCATGAAAATCGAACAAATTTACACAGGATGTATCGCACACGCAGCGTATTATTTAGAAAACAACGGAGAAGCTGCCATTTTTGACCCATTGAGAGAAGTTGGTCCTTATTTAGATCGCGCCAAAGCGGATAATGCCAAAATCAAATATGTTTTTGAAACTCATTTTCACGCAGATTTCGTGAGTGGTCATTTAGACTTAGCCAAAAAAGCAGGTGCTCAAATCGTTTATGGTCCAACCGCGAAACCAGGTTTTGAGGCGATCGTTGCAGAAGATAATCAACTTTTCAAAGTAGGAAATTATACTGTGAAAGTATTGCACACTCCTGGACATACGATGGAAAGTACAACTTATTTGCTCATCGATGAAAACGGAAAAGAGCACGGAATTATTTCTGGTGACACTTTGTTTATCGGTGATGTTGGTCGTCCAGATTTGGCTCAACACGTAATTGCAGATTTGACACAAGATAAATTGGCTGCACATTTATTTGATTCATTGAGAAACAAAATCATGCCTTTGTCTGATGATTTAATTGTGTATCCAAATCATGGCGCTGGTTCGGCTTGCGGAAAGAAAATGAGCAAGGAAACGACGGATACCTTGGGCAATCAGAAAAAAACGAATTATGCGTTGCGCGCTGATATGACCAAAGAGGAATTCATCAAGGAATTGTTGACTGGATTAACCAATCCTCCGGGATATTTCCCTAAAAATGTATTGATGAATATCCAAGGTTACGAAAGTTTAGATACAGTCTTAGAAAGAGGACTACAATCTTTAGATGCTGAAGCATTTGAATTAGTTGCCAACGAAACCAGCGCATTGATTTTAGACACAAGAGATGCTTCTACTTTCGCAAAAGGATTTGTTCCGAATTCAATCAATATTGGAATCGAGGGAAATTTTGCGATGTGGGTTGGAGAAATGATTCCAGATATCAAACAAGAAATTTTGTTGATTACAGAACCTGGAAGAGAAGAAGAAGCCGTGATTCGTTTATCTCGAGTTGGATATGATCACGCCATCGGATTTTTGAAAGGTGGTTTTGAAACGTGGAAAAATGCGGGCAAAGCGATTGAAACAGTTGAAAGAATGGATGCACAAACTTTTGAATCGGTTTATAAATCAGCTCCAATCATTATTGACATCCGTAAGAAAAGTGAATTTGATTCAGAACATGTTGTTGGGGCGATTAACATTCCGTTGAATGAAATCAATCAACATTTGGCTGAATTTCCTAAAAATGAGCCTTTCATTATGCATTGTGCAGGAGGTTATAGAAGTATGATTGCCGCTTCCATCTTGAAACAAAGAGGTTGGGACAATTTCAAAGATGTAGATTCTGGTTTTGCTGGAATTGCCAATACATCTGTAGAGAAAACAGCTTATGTATGTCCGAGTACGTTGCTGTAAGATTAAAAATAGTTATCAAAGAAAAAGGCTGCCCATTAATTTGAGCAGCCTTTTGAATTTATAGAGAATTTGAATTAATCATTGAAATTCATTCTTCCGACCATTTCTTTAGAACCAAATCTTGTGTACATCAAGATAGATGAATTTTCCTCGTCGGGAACACAAAGTCTTGGTATCAAAATGGAGCCCAATTCTTTGCTTCCTTTTAGTGCGTTTCGTTCTATTAATCCATCTTCAATGTTAACTGCAACCACAGCAATAGCATTGTTTTTCTTTGTAAATGTCATAGGATATTGAGTGTCACTATTTAAGTATTTGAAACTAATAGGATCATAGTTTTTCATGTGGTCGTTGAAGATGATAAACACTTTTTCACCTACCTGTCTCATAACAAATGAAGATCGATAACCTCCATCATTGGTTGTTACTTGTGCTTTTTGAATTTTCTTTTTCCATTGCATTTCACCATTTTTGTCAAGTTTGAACACAATTAAATCCATATAGTAGTAGGTGTAAGTTGTAGTTGTAGCTCCTGTTTTTGGATTTGTATATGTTCTTACAACAATATAACTTTCTTCCGCAACACCTAAATATCCACCATCAGTAGTAGATTCAAATTTTCTCATTTTGAAATTATACAAACTTGGCTCAATTCCCTTTTTTTCCTTTTTCTTTTCGGTTTTTTCTATCTGACGTTTTGAAAGTCCTTCCATGATAAATTTGTCATCAAATTCATGGTAACCTGAACTTAAAATATCTTCACTTTTCGGATCCATTACTGCGAAGAAAACACCTCTAACTCCAGTTCCTTTTGTTTGACCTTTAATTCCTCTTTCACCATAAAATCCTGAAACAACAAAGTTTTCTTTTTTATTTACCGCGATGCTAAGTTGATTGGTATATTTTGCACCAAGATTAAACTCCAATGCACTGAATTCATCTCCTGATACTTTGTAAAATTTGATAGTTGTCGGCTCATCTTTTACAACTAGACTTGTTACCAAAAACAAGCTTCCTTGATTCGAAAGTTTATAATCGGTAATTGTTTCTCCCTTTTCTTCTAAAATATCTTCAAAACTTCCTTCCGTTTCTATTGATAAATTTGCATCAAGAACGTAATATCCGTATTTTCCATTTTTAGAATCACTTTTCTTTCTGTTTGAAGAATAATAGGTTACACAAATTTTTTGTTTGTCTTCTGAAGTAATAAGTTTGTATCCAGAACGGCGTTTGTTTTTTCTATCGTAGTCAAATGAAGCGATTTTTTTTCCTTCAACGTCTTTTTTTTCAATAGACTCTTTGAACTCATGTGCGTACAAAGATTTCGTTGTTTTGTCAGCATTGTCTTCTGAAGTAAACGTGTAAATTTTCCCGTCGATTTCATACGTGCCCTCATAATCAGAAGGTTTCCCATTTACCAGGTTTCTGAAATAAGATGTGTTGGAATAAGTTAGATTTTTGTATGCCATTATTCTGCCATAACTTCCTTTACTGTAAGTCCATGCATAAAATGAATTTCCATTGATTTGATAAATGTCTAAAATGGAAGTTTTGGTTTTAATTTGGTCTCCCCATTCAAAGGAATAATCTTGAGAAAACCCTAAGATTGAAGTTAGTAGTGTGATTAGTGTTAATTTTAGTTTCATAAATTAATTTTATTAGATTAAATAATGCGACCAAATTAACACTTTTTTTGAAAAAAGCGTGATTTATTGCAAATCAACAATGAATGCATTCCTTGTAAATCGACATTAAAAATTCTATTTAAAAATCTTCCACGAATTGCACTAACAGCTATTGTTTATTCAAGGATACAGTTCTCAAAGAAAAAATAGTTCTCAAAGAAAAAGGCTACTCAAATCGTTGAGCAGCCTGTTGAATTTTTCAGGGTTTTGAAACTTAATCTATTCGCAAGATACTCTCAAGTGTGTTTTCATCGACATAGATATCTTTAACAATTTTGCGAATACGCTTAAGCTCACACCCTCTTTTTCTGTTATATTTGATAGAACCACGTTCCATAGTGAGAATCCCGTGATCTTTGGTTTGATTGAGGTTTTGTAATTTGAGTCTCACTACGTTTTCTCTATTTATCAAAGGGACTGCATCCATCGTTGGATAAAGAGTTACATCTTTCAAAAAAGGGTATTTCCCATTTTCTGAGGCATTTAAACCTTGCTTGAATAATTCATCTTCGACTGCGAAACGTATTGTTTCACGGTAAAAAGTTTTCAATTCTTCATTGTAATAGGATGGCTTGCTTACCTGAAAAGCTGGCGCCATAAAAAATACAAATTCAAACGCATATAATATGTAAAGTACCACACCTGATATTTTAATGGATCCTCCTGCTCCCTTGCTGTATTCAATTACTTGGTGTTTAGAGTAATCGATAATAAATTCTTTCATGTAAACGGGATCAACTAATGCATTTAAAAATTGAATTTGGGAATATTTGCTAGCGTTAAAACACCATGCGGCGTACCATGCAATGAAGCCAAGTATCAGACCAATTACAATATTGAGTATCAAATTGCGGCTTTGGCTGAATGTTGAAATATAAGAAATAGCTTCTTTGAGACCATAGGCTACTGCAAAGATCAAGATTGCATCTAAAATAACGTAAGGATTTAAGATATTCAGCCAAGCATATAAAGTTCCTGAAGCTAAGAAAATCGGGATTCCGATTGCAAGCGCCAATAATACTTTGGAGAATTGAAATTTCCCTGAGGAAAGGTATTTTGTTCCAGTTTTCATGTAGTTGTGTTTAAACGTTGATTCAAAAAATCAGACCAAATTAACAATTATTTTGAAAAACTTGTGTTTTGTTACAAATCAACAATGAATGCGTTACTTTAAATGTGGTCATCCAAATTTCAATTTAAAGTTTTAGAACGAATTGCACAAAAAGCTATTCTGTTTCCAATTATGACCGCTTTCAAAGTAAAAATAGTTCTCAAAGAAAAAGGCTACCCAAATTTTTGAGCAGCCTGTTGAATTTTTCAACGTTTTGAATTAAAAGTTTAAACTAATTCTACCAATTACATCTTTATAATCTTTGTTTTTGCAAAGAGCGATAAATGAACTTTCACCATCGAAATAAAAATTGTTTGCCATCATTCTATTTTCAGAATTGGCAGATATGGCACTTCTTTTTGTTTCGCCATTTCCTGAATTTATTTCAACCATTGAGATTACTATATTACACTTTTCAGAATACATGGAAACAGGTATTTTTAAGTCTAAATACATGTTTGTTGATAGGTCAAAGTTGCCGATATCGTCGTTAAAGAATAAATAGATTTTTCCTTTAATTTGTTTAGCAGCAAATGATGATAGTTTAAACAAAATTGGTGTTTGAGTTTTCCGAATCTTTTTTTCCCATTGAAGTTCACCATTTTTGTTAAATTTCAACACAACTATATCATTGTAAACATAACTCCATGAACCAGTACTGCCGTATGCATAATATTCCTCAGCTATCCCAATAAATCCTCCATCATCAGTTGCTTCAAAGAATTTCATCTGGAATCTTTTCAATATCTCTGGAAGGAGCCATTTTCTAGATTCTGCATCCATTTTTTCTTTTTCTCCATGTCTATCTGGATTCACAATAAATTTTTCATCAAATTCATGAGAACCAAAAGTTAAAACCTTTTCTTCTGAAGGATTTATTACAGAAAAGAACATTCCTTTTACATAGTTTGATTTGTATTTATCGTAAATAGCTTCGACGCCGTAGAAACCAGTTACAATGATATTTCCTTTGTTATCTTCAACTACTATTAATTGATTGACAATTTTGTCATCCAATTTTAAATCTAATGGACTTAATTCATT
>JBFYPS010000087.1:0-15857 GCA_041303135.1 Crocinitomicaceae bacterium
TCATGTTCATCAGACCCGATAACAACTATTCCCAGCGTATGGGGATATCAACTAGCTGAATCGGGAACTGGCTATTTGCATGCTGGTATTCTTGGAGTGAAAAAGCCGCGGGAATTTATGATTTATTGGAGTGAGGCTGATGGTTATCAGCAATCAAGAGAACCGATAGCTGGAACTTTCATTGCCCCACTAAGACCAGTACCCCACAAAATTGAGTTTTATGTAAATAGTGCGTCTGCTAAAAATAGTTATGACGTATTTATCAATGCATTTGACTTACTTTTAAGGTACGATGATGAAGATGTTTATAAGCCTGTTTCTCCTTATATTAACTTAGAGGATGTTATTCAAATTTACCAAGGTGATACCGTCATTAGCGATACCATGCATTGGATGAAATTGTCTGCCTGTTTTTTACCGAAGGGTGGAGAATGTTTTTTTGCAGTGGGTGCTTTTCGAGACACAAGTTTGATCAAATTAAAATTTGCTGAAGGTGAAAATTGGGGAAATTTTTATGCAGCAAGCTACTACTTCGACTCCTTCAAAGTTTACGAATGCGACACTTGCTGTATCGGTGCGTTTGAATATGACGATGCAGTTACTTTAATCAACAATCCAAGCAGTAACTCAAATCCGGCGCAATTCACCGTGCTGCTTCATGGGCAAACAACAGCCACGCTCACTTTGTACGACAGCGCAGGGCGTTTGGTAAAGAAAATTACGTTTTCAGATATGTACACGCAATATACGCTGGATGAAATTTTGGCGCAGGGCGTATATCATTATGCTTTTGAGAGCAGCAATGGCACCAAAGATTATGGAAAATTGTTGGTCGTCGAGTAGAAAGCTTATTTCCTTAAGCCCGTGAAATCCATTTAAAAAGTTGTTTGAATCCCAAACGATGGCCGAATTGTAAAATTCCGTTTTTATACAATCTTCCCGCAGCCCAAAGTACGAGCATCGCACTGACAAGTAAAATCAAGAAAGAAACGTAAATCAAATAACCTTGCCCTTCGGGATAACCTTGCGCCAATTTGACCATACACACCACTGGCGATGTAAATGGAATGTAAGAAAACCAACTCGTCAGCTCAGCCGTCGGATTATTCAACGCATAATGTCCTGCATACAACGCCAAAAACAGCAATGCAATCAATGGAATCACAAATTGTTGTCCATCGCTTTCTGAACCTGAAACGGCGCCCAACGCAGCGAAAAATGTTCCGTAAAACAAATATCCAACAGCCAAGAACAGCGCAAAATAGCCCAACATATTTCCAAATCGAATGCGTTCGTAAATCAATTCAACAAATTGGTTGTATTCTTTGGCAGAAAGCATTTGTTCTTGCAAGGTTTGGTTTTTCATCGCTTCAGTCATTTGCACGACATCCATTTTAGAAGCGTCCAACAAATCGGGGAATAAAGTTTCGCGCATTACATACAATCCAATTCCGACGAACAAAATCCACAAAGCAAATTGCAAAAAGGCGGCAATCCCTATGCCCATGATTTTTCCCAGCATCAATTGCCTCGGTTTCACTGAAGCCAATAATACTTCCACAATGCGGTTTGATTTTTCTTTGGAAATACTGCGCAAAATCGTCATTCCGAACAAGAAAATAAACAACAAAATCACGCCACCAAAAAAGAATCCAACCCAGCCACTCATGTCTGACGCTTCATCTCGTGGATCATACACATTGCGCATCGCCACATTGATTGGTTGTTTGATTTTTCTGAAATCTGAAACTGAAAGCGAGGTAAATTGCGCGATCATCAATTCTTCCAACCGTCTTTCAAACTGATATTGCACGCGCGTTGCCATTTGCATGGAAGGTTTTTCGCGGTAAAAAAGAAAAGCCGTTTTGTTGTTCAAGATTTTTTCATTCACTTCCAACATTGCATCGTATTTCTGAAAACGCGGATTGTTGGCAAAATCTTCTATTTCGATGTAATCGTTTGCAAAATCGTAAGAAACTGTCGCATCTTCTTGCGCCATGATTTTGGCTTGCATGATCGCATTTGGATCTGTGATTAATACATTCCAATGGGTTTTATTTTTCCCACCCAAGGCAAAAAGCATGTAAGTGATTCCCAAAACCAACAATGGGCCAACAATGGCCATGGCGATAAATGATTTTGAACGCATGCGCTCTTTCAATTCACGCAGGGCAATGATCCAACTATTTTTCATCTTGTGTTTGGTTTGAGTGATTGATTTCTTGAATGAAAACTTCTTGCATGCTCGGCAAAACTTCCCAAGCTGCTTCAATTTGAATTTGTCCTAGTAGAACCTGCAATAAATCTTGGAAATTGTTCTCTCCACGCATTTTGACGTAAGCCACAAAACGATTGTCGCCCAAAATTTCTTTGTCGACCAATTCAAAACCTGTCCACAAAGCATTGACAAACGCAATCATGCTTCCAGAAAAACGAACGGCGAAATTTCCGTCTTTTCTCGATTCGCGAATTTGAGAAACGCGTCCTTCTAAAATCTTTTTTGATTGATGAATGAGCGCCACTCGGTCACAAATTTCCTCCACACTTTTCATGTTGTGGCTCGAAAGCATGATGGTTTTTCCTTGCGCCTTCATTTCTTTCAATTCTTGTTGAATCAATTCCACGTTGATCGGATCAAATCCGCTGAAAGGTTCATCTAAAATCAACAATTGTGGTTGGTGTAAAACGGTACAAATAAATTGCACTTTTTGCGCCATTCCTTTGGATAATTCCTCGATGCGTTTTTTGCGCCAATCGCCAATTTCGAATTTATCGACCCAATAATTGAAATTGGTATTCACATCATTTTTGCTCATTCCGCGCAATCTGCCTAGAAACAATGCGTGATCGTAAACGGTCATTGTGCGATACAAACCGCGCTCTTCCGGCAAATAACCAATTTGCGCCAAATGTTTGTCGTTCATCAATTCATTTTTGAAACGCACGACGCCTTTGTCTTGCTCCACAATGCGATTGATGATGCGAATTAAAGTCGTTTTTCCAGCACCGTTTGGTCCCAAAAGTCCAAAAATCTCGCCTTCTTCCAAGTTCAATGAAACCTCGTCGAGCGCTAATTTTTGATAAAATGATTTAGAAATAGCTTCTAATTTCAGCATATTTACAAGAATTTGGATAAAAGTAAATCTTTTTTGGCTTGCTGAATTTAGAAAATGAAAAATGGATTAACAAGGGAAAGTTAAGAGAGGAGGAAATAGAAATCTGAAAAAAGGATTAAAAATTATTCAGCAAACTTCACTTTGCGATTTTTGATTTTCAGCCATGAAATCCAGGCAAAAAGCGCGATGATTGTATAAATAATTGACAAAATGGCTGTTAAATACAATGCTCTGCTTGCGTATAAATAAATGGAGACAAGATCGACAACAATCAAATAAACCCATCCTTCGTGTACTTTCTTGGTAATCATTAAAGTTGCTGAAAGTGCAAAGGAAGTTACAAAAGCATCCAAAAACGGCGAAGCTTGATCTGTGTTGTATTTGAAAATGAAACCCAATCCGATAGTCAGGATTGCACTAATTGTAATATTCAGCACATTCAATTTAAATCCCCAAGTCTTGATTTCCTCTGGATCGCTTGCACTTTTGCGCCAGAAAACCCAACCTAAAATTCCCATTGCAAAATAGAAAGTTTGCAAGGAAGTTTCAATATAAAGCTTCGAGATAAAGCAAATATAAACATACAAAGCAGAACTGATCAGCGCGAAAAGCCAGCATAAAATCATCCGTTTCGCCGCCAAAACAACGTATAGAATTGAAGCGATAACTGCCATCCATTCCCAAACTGAAGTTTGATGGATTCCTTTTATAAGCTGCTGAATGAATGTTTGCACCTGATAAAATTAATGAATCGGCTCCGACAAATCTGGATTTGCCATAAAAGTATAATCAGTCAAAGTTTTTAAAAACGCGATGATTTTCAGTTTTTCGTCAGCCGTCAACGGAATACCAGAAGTTAACGAAGGATCTAAAGTAGAAGAATTTTGAATTCCCGTGGCATAATGATCCATAACTTGAGACAAAGTGAAAAACCTGCCGTCATGCATGTAAGGATAAGTCAATTGGACATTTCTTAAGGAAGGCACTTTAAATTTACCATTGTCAGCACTGTTTTGAGTGATTAAACCGCGACCAATATCCGTAAAAGTAGCATCTAAACCATTGTTTCTAAAGCTAAAGTCAGTGAAAAGTGGTTCTGAATGACAGCTTGCACATTTGGCTTGAAACAATGAATATCCTGCGCTTTCATCAGCGGTAAATGTGTAAGTTCCTTTTTTGAATTTATCGTATTTGGAATCATCAGAAATCAGCATCGCCATGTATTGCGCAAGGGCTTGCAACATTTTTTGATCGGTAATACTGTCAACATCGTAAGCCAATTTGAATTTTATACGATAAGAACTGCTCGCATTTAATTTCCCAACAACGTTCAAAATAGATTCGTGCATTTCCAAAGGATTAGTGATTGGACCAACAGAAAACGTTTCAATGTTTACAATTCCTCCGTCCCACATAAAAGTTGGATACCACGCTAAATTAGCCAAAGGTGGAGAATTTCTAACACCTAAAGTACCATTCACTCCAGCACTCAGCGCCACGTTGTGATCTGAAAAACCATGTGTTTGAGAATGGCATGAAGCACAAGAAATGGTATTATTAAGTGATAAAATTGGATCGTAAAACAAATCTCTGCCCAGAGCAAAACGAATTTTTGTTTGCGCATTGTTTTCGAATTTATAATGTGGTTCAGGAAAATAGCTCGGTTTTTTAAAGCCCCAATCATCAACGGGGACAATTTCATTGTCCTTTTTACATGAAAAAAGAACCAAAATCAATATTAATGAATAAGAAAATCTCATACTGTGAAACAGTTTTATAAACAGAATAGTTTTAGTAAGAGACGAAATTAGTGATAAAAACCACAAAGACTTATCCCTAAATCTTTGTGGTTAATTATTATTTTAAATCTTAATTGTGAACGTGCTCAAAAACGATTCCATTTGAAAAATCGTTTGCCATCATTTTAGCCATCGCTCCTGGCATGTGAATCGTATTGGTTGTACTAACACTTCCAGACATTTCCCATAATTTATCAGGAAAACTAATCATGTGAATTTCACTTTCGTGATTTCCTGATACAATAACATCAGTTGAATTGCTTTGAAAAACAACATTTTTTGTAGAAAGCGCACTGTTTGCTCCAGTAAAACCACCTAAATGAAATGAATATGATCCTGAAGCTGAATTCACTGAAGTACCTTCTGCTTTCAAGAAAATGTAACCTGAATTCCAACTCCAAAACATGTTGTTTGAAATTGATAAAGCTCCAGTTTGAGCTCCAGAAACATTTCTTGTACTGTCAACACCGAAAGTATATGACAATTCAGTATATGTTCCAACTGGTACATTTGACATCAATAATTTAGTTGAACTTTCATTTTCCAAATCAACTAAAAAGTAGCTTTCTGGATGTGACCACCATGTTCCGTCAGATTTTTTCAATTTCAAGTTTGAAATGTAGTATTTCATAGTTGTGAAATTCAAAGTATCATTTGTTACTGGATGAATATATTCTGCATTCAAAGTGAAATTTGCAGTTTCATCTACCCATTTGTGCTCAAAATTTACACTAACACTTCCAGTTGTTGCAGGAGCATCCACAATAGGATCTTCTTTTTTGCAAGATGTAAAAGTTAAACCTGCGACTGCTAAAGCAATCATTGAGAATTTTTTATATTGAGAAAAAGTTTTCATTTTTTTTTAAAATTAATCATTTGTAAAATAACACACTTATTATTCACAAAACTACATTTCAAGCAAATAAATTTAATCTACTTAACGCAATTATATTAATGAAAGACAAGTGAAATAAAGGATTTGTAATACAAAATTACAAATCGAATCAAACAATCAATTCTTTTTGGGGTGGTTGAAAACAATTTTCATTGAAATCAAAATGATATAGATTAGACCAATACGCAAATGAAATTTTTAATTTGGAAGAAGCTACTTTGGTTGAAAAAATATCCAATCCAAATTCTGCAGAAATGAATGGCGTTTCGACCTGTTCTAATTTTTGCGTAGGAAAAGGAAATTTTTGGCGTTCTTGCTTTTCTTCTAAATCCAATTGATTCATTTTTTTCATCAAGTAACATTTCCCATCACAATGAAGCATCGGTTTGTCCTTATTTACACAATACTTTTGGGTAATGATTTCTTGATTGATTTTCCAATTGAAATAAGTAATAGGTTTGATGGAGATTTGTAAAAAAATCAACAGCATCAATACTATGGAAAAAAAGGATTTCATCAAATTCTTCAATTGTGTGACAAAAGTAAACAGAAAATCATTACGGCATTCCAATAGAACAAAAAAAAACAGATATTGAATAATTCGTATTTTTACGCATGATTCAGCAGTTTTTAAAAGAAGGAAGTATCTACACTTTGTCCAATTTCGCGACAAAGGGCATTTCACTTTTGCTGATTCCTTTTTATACCACCTACTTCTCCCCTGCTGATTATGGGATTTTGGATTATTTATCGGTTTTGTCTGGTGTGATTAATGCTATTTTTAGTTTGCAAATTGCACAAGGCGTTTCGCGCTATTTGGGTGATGACTTACTTTCTGAATTGGAAAAACGACAATTGGGTGCGACGGGTATCAATGCCATTTTTATTGTGTACACCTTGACCGTGGTTTTCCTTTTATTGACCCAACACTTTTGGAAATCAATAAGCGAAACTTCAAGCAATGAATTTACTAACAGTATCTTCCAATTGATGATTATCAATACTTGCATAAACGCGCTTTTCTTTCAATTGGGCATTCACTTGCGCTTCAGACGAAAAACGGTCGCTTTTGCTTGGTTGAGTTTCATTCAATCTTTGGCAAATATTGCCTTGATTTTGACTTTGGTAATTTACGGTCAAATGGGAATTGAAGCGATTTATTGGGCTTCGACGATTATTGCGCCATTTATTGTTGGTTTTCAATTGTATTTATTGCGCAAAGAATATCTTTTTTACCTCGGTTGGAAAGAGCTAAAAATGATTTTGCAATTTTCGATTCCGTTAATTCCTGCAGCTTTGGCGATGTTGGCTTTGGATATTACTGACCGATTCGTGATTGCGCAAAAAGTTTCTTTAAACGAACTTGGCATTTACAGCTTAGGCGCTAAATTTCCTTCGGTTTTAACTTTATTGATTGCCAGTTTTAGTATGGCCTTGGCTCCGATTGTAATTGAAAACTACAAATTAGAATCCACCAAACTGAAGCTCAAAAACCTCATTCAAAACTACTTTTTCATTGGAGGAATTTTAGTGCTCATTCTTGCACTTTTTTCTCAGGAAACGATACTCGTTTTCACCAACTCAAATTATTTCGAAGCGTACAAAATCATGCCTTTGTTATATATGATCGCGTTCATCAATGGAATTTCCATGTTTTCATTAGGCATTTTCTTGCGCAATAAAACTTACATTCAATCTATTATAAATACACTCGCGGCAGTTTTGAATTTACTACTCAATCTTTGGTTTGTTCCAATTTACGGTATTTTAGGCGCAGCGATTTCAACTTTGATTGCCATTTCACTCAATGTCATTTTACTATTTTACTTTAGCACCCGATTTTATAAATTTATCGCTTTTTCAACGATTGCTATTTATTTGTTAGCGCTTACAACCATTATTGGATTCGTCAGTTTGATTGCTTATGTCAAAGTTGATTTTTACTTGCTTTTGGTTTTCAAAATCTTGATTTCATTGGTTTTGGTTTTCTTTTTGTGGAAACATTTTCAAAAAAACATTCGCCATGGAATCTCAAAATAAACCCAAAATCACGCAAGTGCTTTACTCCGGAAAAGGCGGACATGGAAGCGTTGTGCAATTTTTGGTCGAGGGTGATACAGAAAAACATTTTCAACAGCAAATCATTTATTTTGGAATAGAATCATTGGATTCCGATTACAAAGAATTTTGTGAAAATCGTCAAATTCCGTTCGAAACGATTTTAAAGCAACAAGGAAAACATTTTTCAAGTTGGAAGTTGTACTTAAAAAGCTTGAAGTTGCAAAAACCTGATTTCATTTTTCTACATTCGATGACTTTGATTTTACCCACGATTTGGTATTGTTGGTTTCACAAGGCAAAATGCATTGCTGTGGAGCATCAAAGTAATCAAGCCAAGCGCAAAAGCGAATGGATCTGGTCGTTTTTGGCGGTGATTTTTTGCAGCAGAATTGTTTATTTGACTGAAAATTATCGAGCTGAAGTAAAACGCAATATCGGAATATTGCGATATTCCAAAAAGTCGATGGTCATTGCCAATGGCATCAATACTGACTATTTCAAACCAGCAAACGAACCTAAAGAAAAATCTACATTCAAAATCGGCATGGCTAGCAGAATCAATTCCTTGCGCGATCACCAAACATTGATTCAAGCATTTGAAAAGTTGAACCATGAAACACAAAATTTCGAATTACACATCGCAGGAGCTGGCGAAGGTTTTGAGTATTTACAACATCTTGTAGATCATTCAATAGTCAAAGAAAAAATCAAATTACATGGAAATCTGAATCAAAAGGAAATATTGGCTTTTTATCAATCTTTGCAACTTTACATTCACAGTAGTTTGGCCGAAACACAAAGCACCGCGATATTGCAAGCGATGGCTGTTGGATTGCCTATACTCGCAACCGACATTCCTGGAAATAGAGAATTGATTGTGGAACAAGAAACTGGAATCTTATTTGAACCAAAAAACGCTATTGAATTGGTTTCCAAAATTGAAAAAATGTTGCAAAACAAAGATTTAACAGAACAACTTGGCGAAAATGCACGACTAAAATGTGAAAACGAACATGCTGCAAAAAATCAATTTTTGAGGTATGCTGAATTAATTTCAAAAGCTTAAAAAACAAGATTTTAGTTTCAAGAAAGCACATTTTAGAAGTCGAAAGCGCAATTTAAACAAGTAAATACCTTACCTTTAGCCCTTCATGAGAATCGTTTTTGATGCTAGATTACATTTTCCAGTAGTTTCTGGAATGTCGCGCTATATCGTAAACTTACTGCATCATCTACTTGCTATAGACAATGAAAATCAATACATTATTCTCGTAAATGGACAATTGCCAGAAAGCGATGAATTGTTTTTGCTTCAAAAATATTCGAACGTTACCTTCAAGAAAATTGATTTGCCACATATGGGAATTGTGAATTACACCAAAATGCCGGCAATTATTCGCGAGTTGAATCCCGATATCTACCACTATCCGCATTTGGATGCGCCGATTGTGAAAGGAATCAAAACAATTGCAACAATTCACGACTCGAATTTATCAGGAAATATAAAAAAGTTTGATGATCGATTTGGAATCAAAACTTGGTATTTCAAGAAAACCTTGGCGAATACATTGAAAAAAGCCGCTTCAGTGATTTTTATTTCAAATGCTGCGAAAAATGAAATTTTAAGTGATTATGCTGACGCAAAAAACCCAAAATTCAAATTGGTTTACAATGGTTTCGACAGTAAATTTGGAGAAATCGGCGAGCAAACAATCATTGATGTCAAAAGCAAATTTCATTTAGAAAAACCTTTTTTATTGTACGTTGGACAAATTAGAAGCCATAAAAACATCCGACGAATGGTTCAATCTTTCTTGAAAACCAATTCAGATTGGGAATTTATTTTGGTTGGACACAATTACATGAAAATCGATTTTTCAAAATATCCGAAAAACGTTCGCTACTTGTCTATCGTTTCAGAAAATGAATTGAAAGGATTGTATTACCACTCGAAAGCATTCGTTTTCCCTTCTTTCATCGAAGGTTTCGGCTTCCCAGTATTGGAATCATTGTCGTTCGGAAAACCAATCATCGGCACGAATTATGGCGCCATTGCAGAAATTGGAAATGGTTTCTTGATTGGCGTTGACCCGAAAGATGAAAACGACATCGCCGCAAAAATGTCGCAATTCATGAATCAATCAGAAACAGCATTAAATTTATTCGATTGTCAAAACTACATCCAAAAATTCAGTTGGGAAACCTGCGCTGAGGAGGTTTTGGCGATTTATAAGGATACATTTTTTGGGATTAAATAATTCATTTTTGCCACGGATTTCGCTGATTTCACTGATTTTGGACTTGTGTAAAGCTCTGTTTTTTTACTTACACAAATTACACTACATTCGTATTCGTAGCAGTAATATACTTTTTTAAAATATTTCCCTTAGCTTGTTTTTAATCAAATAAATCATTAATCCGTGACCGCAAGGCAGCATCGAAGATAATCCTTGGCTATTAAAAACATATCCATTTTTCCCTACCTTTGAGCAATGAATTTCATCAAAGATTTTGTGCTTGGAATGCGCGCTTATTGGAAGGCTTTTCTTTTCATTCGGGAACGGAAAATGTATTGGTATGCGTTGATTCCTGCTTTTTTGATGTTGGGAATTTACCAAGTCGGCAGTTGGATACAATACCGACAATTTGATACCGACACCAGAACTATGAATGGAATCGTTTGGTATTTGATTCAATTGATGCTTGAAATTTCGATTGCGCTTTTGTTGATGCAATTTTCGAAATATATGGTCGTCACGCTTTTATCACCTCTTCTCGCCTATTTATCGCAGAAAACTGAAAAAATTATTACTGGAAATCATTATCCATTCAACATGAAACAATTTTGGCTCGACATCAAGCGCGGATTGCGGATTGTGGTCAGAAACATCATGTGGCAATATTTTTTCTTCCTGCTCATTTTTGCTTTTTGTGCCATTTTTTGGGATAATGTTCACGAAAGTCCTGTTTTTTACATCACTTATTTGATCAGTTTCTACTATTATGGATTCAGTTTTTTAGATTATGTAAACGAACGCCGAAAATTGAGTGTGGACGCCAGTATTTTACTCATGCGCAAGCACCGCGGTTTGACGATGGCAATTGGAATGGTATTTTCGTTGCTGATTTTAGTGCCCGTAAATTTAAATGCGCTTTTCGATTGGCACCGATTTTCTGTTGCGCCGATAGATGTAGTTAGCCAATTTTGTGTACATTTTTTCTTGTGGTTTTGTGCTGCTTTTGCGCCTATACTAGCGAGTGTGGCTTCTACGATAGCAATGCATGATTTAGTAGATTTAAGCGGAAATCAATTTGTCAAACGAAGTGATTTGAATCAGTAAAGTTTAGATTTTTGACTTTTAAACAATTCGACTGTAAAAAAAATCCTTTTTTGCCAAAAATCATTTCTCAAATAAAATTTCATTCCACTATATTTGTTCGTATATTGTAAATATTTAATTGGCATCACAATTGCTAACATAAGATCAACAAAATCAAACTTTATGAAGAATTTTAAAAGTATTTTCTGCACTTTAATCCTTTTCGTTTCGATATTAAACGGAAAAGTTTTTGCTGCTAATAATTCAATCACACCACCCGACAGTACGACCAATTTGGTTGACAAATCTGCTGCACTGATTATGATTGAAGATGGTAAAAAAATGTACAGCGAAAGAAAAAATCGCGAAGCGTTGATATTATTTAGAGAAGCTGCACAAAAAGATCCAAATACTTGGAAAGCGCCATATTGGATTAGTTTGTGTCACTACAATCTTGACAACTACGGATTTGCGTTACAATATGCAACCAAAGCAGTAAAAATAGATGCTGACGGCGTTGACAAAGATGTTTATGATGTAATTGGAAAAAGCTACCATAGCATTGGAAAATTAGATTCTGCCATCATGTACTATGAAATTGCATTGGAAAAACTTTCAAAAATGGCTGTGAAAGATTTACAAATCAAAGAAAAAATTGAATCTTGTAAATTTGCACAAGCTGAAATGGCAAAAACGCCTTTCGCAACCAAAGCAAAAATGGTTGGTGAAGTGAATTCTGGATACAATGAATATGCGCCAATCATCGTAAAAGGTGGAAAAGGCATGTTTTTCACTTCAAGAAGAAACAACACCACAGGCGGATTGATGAATCCAGAAGATGAGCAATATTTTGAAGATATTTATTATGCTCAATGGAACGAAGAAGAGCAAAAATGGGACAGCATCACCAACGAAATCGATAGAATCAATGCTTCAGGTTTCGAAGCGATGTCGTGGATTTCTAAAGATGGTTTGACTGCCTACATGACAATCAACAACGAAGCAGCAGACGAAAAAATCCAAACGCAAAGTTCTGATATTTTTGAGATTCAATTTACAACCAAAGGAAAATGGTCGAATCCTAAAAAAATCGCTGCGGTAAACTCTTCATTTTTTGATGGCGCAGCAACAGTGACTGGCGATGGAAATACGATGTATTTTGTTTCTACAAGAAATGGTGAACGCAAGCAATTTGACATTTACGTTGCTCAAAGAACTGGAAAAACTTGGGGCGAACCAAAACCAGTTTCTGATAGCATCAACACAACAGGAAGTGAAACAACACCATACATCACGCCAGACGGAAGATATTTGTTTTTCAGCTCCAACGGACATTTAGGAATGGGCGGTTATGACATTTTTGTATCTGAAAACTTGGGTTCAACTTGGTCAAAACCAATCAATTTAGGAAGTGGAATCAATACAGTGAACAACGATACACATTTCCAATATTACCCAGAATTGAAAAAAGCAGTTTTTGCAGGTTTCACCATTCAAGGACAAAAAGCAAGTTTGGATTTATACCAAATCGACATGACCAATTTTGTGATGCCGAAGAAATAAGATTAAAACCAGATAAATCAAATGAGAGACTTCAGAAATGAAGTCTTTTTTTTTGCGCAACAATTCACTCAAATTGAAATTCATTTTATTTGTTTAATTTTAAACTACCAATAAATTTTAAAAATGAAAAAATACTTTTCCTTGATATTGTTTTTCACTGCTTTGAATGCCTTGAATGCACAAATCCAAATGCCAGCAACTTCAAGACATGATTTGAAAATCATTCAAGAAACTTGGGATAAAGAAGGAATCAAATCTTTTCAAGAATTAGAAAATTTGTATCCGATTTACAAAATCAATGGAAAGCAAATTATTTCTTTGATTGCCAAAGTAAATTCAAGCTACAACGTTTCCAATTTGCAACAATATGAAATCAGTCAAGGTTCTAGAATCGGAAATATTGTGACTTTAAAAGTACCGTTGAGCGCAATTCAACAAATCGCTTCGATTCCTGGAATTTCTTACCTCGAAATTGCAGCAAAAGTGCAACCGCATTTAAACAGAGCCTTGAAAGATGCACGTGTAGATAGTGTTCATTTGGGAATCAATCTTACACAAGCATACACAGGAAAAAATGTGTACATCGGCGTTACGGATTGGGGTTTTGATTATACGCATCCAATGTATTACGACACTACTTTGTCGTACACAAGAATCGCTGCTGCTTGGGATCAATACAAACAAAGTGGTCCAAATCCGACAGGTTTTAATTATGGAACAGAATATACTTCTCAAGCAGAATTGTTGGCAGCTGGTTCAGACACTGCAAACATTTATAGTTATGCATATCACGGTGGACACGTGGCAGGAATTGCAGGCGGTTCGGGTGCTGGAACGGCTTATCGCGGTGTAGCTTACGAAGCTGAATTTCTTTTCACTACTTTTTTGGTTGACGCAGGTGCAGTGATTGATGCTTACGATTGGATGCACCAAAAAGCGGTTACAGCTAACAAAAGATTGGTCATCAACCAAAGTTGGGGTTTGCATTACATCGGAAATTTAGACGGAACGTCATTGATTAGTCAAGTGATTGACAATTTATCAGACCAAGGAGTCGTTTTTGCTTCATCGGGCGGAAACAATGGTGATGTGAATTTTCACCTCAAAAAAACGTTCAATAATGACGTTTTGAAATCCAAAGTTGATTTTTATTCTTACTCAGCGAATCCAAATATGTGGGGACAATCGATCACACTTTGGGGCGAGCCGACCAAAAACTTTTCAGTTGGTGTGAGTGTCACAAACACTTCGAATGTGTTGTTGAACGAAAGCATTTACTATAATTCTGCCACTACAACGAATTACATCGATACATTTTTGGTTATTGGAACGGATACTGTTTTCTACAATTTATCGATGGAAAATGCCAATCCATTAAATAATCGTCCGCATGCACGATTCAGAATCAAAAATACAAACACAGCGTATCGAATCGTTTTAAATGTTTCAGCAACTGATGGAACTGTTCATGCATGGAATGTTACAGAATTGACCAACGGCGTTGGAAACTGGGGAATGCCTTTTTCATTGGGCGGTGCGGGCACGACTTTTGGTGATGCAAACTACGGAATTGGAGAACCATCGTGCACAGAAAGTGTGATTTCAGTCGCGGCACATTCATCTCAATATGCTTTGCCAAGTGGAACATTGACTGGCGGTGCAATTGCAACATTTTCTAGTTATGGACCGACATTAGATGAGCGATCAAAACCAGATATTTCAGCACCAGGAGTCAGCGTCTGTTCTTCGGTATCCTCGTTTACAGACAATTCGTTTTCGAATGCGCAAACTGTTTCTTTCAACGGAACAGACTATAAATTCACCAGAATTTCTGGAACTTCGATGTCATCTCCGATGGTAACAGGCGTTGTTGCGTTGATTTTAGAAGCAAATCACTATTTGATGCCATGGCAGGTAAAAGACATCATTCGCCAAAGTGCGCGTACAGATTCATATACAGGCGTAATTCCTACGGAAGGAAGTTTGCGCTGGGGAATGGGAAAACTGGACGCTTATGAAGCTATTAAATTGGCTTTAAACACCCTTTCAATTGATCAAATTGAAGACGAATCGTTTGTCAAAGTATTTCCTAATCCAACGACTGGATTGTTATACATTCAAGGAAATTTGAAAGGAAATGAAACCTTTCAATTGATTGGTTTAGACGGGAAAATCTTGTTGAATGGTCAACTTGAAATCGGAAAATTGGATTTATCAACTTTGCAAACAGGCATGTATATTTTGAAAATTCACTCAAATGGTGGAGATAAATCTGTTCAAGTGATCAAAGAATAAAGATGGAAAACATTCTTGAAATCGGCAAAAAAGACTTGAACATCGTTCAAAAAATTGTGTTCGAAACTTGGCCAGTTGCTTATGGTGAAATTTTGAGTCAGGAGCAATTGACTTATATGTTGGACAAATTCTACACCATCGAATCCTTGGAATCAACGATTGATGCTGGTCACCGTTATTTTGTGTATTCAGAAAACGACATTCCACTCGGATTTTTAGGCGTTCAAGCAGGATTGGAACCTGATTCTTTGAAAATTCATAAGTTGTATGTTTTACCAGAAAATCAAGGCAAAAACATTGGATTGAAACTTTTTCAACACGCTGAAGATCTGACTAAATCGATGAATTTGAAAAGGCTCTTTTTGAACGTAAATCGATTCAACAAAGCAAAAAATTTCTACGAAAAAATCGGAATGAATATCTACAAAGTTGAAGACATTGAGATTGGAAATGGGTATTTGATGGAGGATTTTGTGATGGAGAAGATGGTTTGAAGTTGTTTTTAAATGCACTTCTAAATTACTTTTTTTCACCAAATTTATAGCCAAAACCAGGGCGGAAATCGACGTCAATCGAAAATAAATTGGTATGAAGAGAATTTTGAATTAGTAATTCATTTTTAACGCAAAGATTTTAAAGTTTTTTTTGCACTTGCTGGGTGTTTTAAGGGGGCAAAGATTTTCTTAGTAACTTTAATCATTTTGATCAATAAAGGTATTTTGCTGAAAAATTATTTTATAATTCGGGATTTCATTTAATTTGTATGACAATTGAAAATAATTTCTAAATTCGTGTTAAAACATCGATC
>JBFYPS010000088.1:0-4269 GCA_041303135.1 Crocinitomicaceae bacterium
ATAATAAATTAAAAAAGTTATCGTAGAATTTCCCCATCTTTCATTTCAATTATACGATCACTTTTGTGGGCAAATTCATCGTCGTGCGTTACTGCGATGATTGTTTGTCCGTACGATCTAGTCAAATCTTGGAAGATATCGAAAACAATATTCGTGTTTTTACTGTCTAAATTTCCTGTTGGTTCATCTCCCATAATAATTAAAGGATCGTTAATTAATGCTCGGGCAATTGCAACACGTTGTTGTTGACCACCTGACAATTTACTTGCTGGTTTAAGAGCTTGATCCTGTAAACCAAGCATTTTTAGTTTTTCGTATGCTCTTACTTCGATTTCTTGTTCGCTTAATTTTCCTAATTTTATCGCTGGAATCATCACGTTTTCTAAACAACTGAATTCGGCTAATAAGTAATGAAATTGAAAAACGAATCCAATTTTCTCGTTTCTAATTTCTGCTAATTGATCTTTGGTTAACCCTGTGGTCAATTGACTATCTATAAATAATTTACCCGTATAATCAGTGTCCATCGTTGAAAGAATATAAAGTAGAGTAGATTTTCCACTTCCTGATTTTCCAATCATTGACAAAAACTCTCCTTTTTTTACTTCAAATTCAATTTGTTTTAGGACTTGAAATTCAACTGGATCGTAGAAGAATTTATTGATTTGTTCTGTTTTTAAAATCGTTTCCATCTTTACTTTTCTTCTTATTTTCTGAATATTTCAACAGGGTCAATTTTAGCTGCTTTTTTGGCTGGAATATATCCTGCAAAAAAGGTGATTATTAAACCAATCGCAACACCTTGTACAAATTTTGTAGGTTCATAATCAACTGGGAAATAACCTATATCTCCTCCCAAATAAACCCGTTTGAGTAAGGTAATTAACATGGTCGCCATTATTACTCCGGCAATCACTCCCATTAATCCTATTGTAACTGCCTGTGTAACGAATATTCGGATAACATCCTTTCCTTTAAAACCCATTGCTTTTAAAATTGCAATGTCGTTAATCTTTTGAGAGACAGTCATATTCAAAATGTTGTAAATTCCAAAACCAGCTACAAGTAAAATGGTCAATGAGACAAAGGTGATAATCATTTTTCTCATCTTATTTGTTGCCATTAATGTTTCATTCGCTTGTTTCCAACCTTCCGCTTTATACCCTGTTAAATCGCTGATTTTTTTTGCAATTTCTTCTGCTTTTTCAGGATTTTTAATGTTGACATTAATGTCTGTTATGTATGAATTTCCTTGTTTCAATAATTGTTGTGATGCAGCTATGTTGATATACGATTTACTTTTATCCGTAACTGAATTATTTGTTTTGAAAATCCCAACTATTTTAAATGTTCTATTGATTCCTTTTGATGAAGTTAAATTGATATTATCATTCACTGAAAGATTCATTTTTTCCGAAATCCCGCTTCCAATTACGATTCCATTTGGTTTCGATTTCAACAAATCAAAATTCCCTTCAACCATAAAAGATTTGATATCATACATCAAATTAGCTTCATCTGGTTTTATGCCAACAGAAAGACCTGAAATTTGAGATTTTCCGTTGTTGTAGAAAACATTTGAATTCACTTGAGGGGTAACAACTACAACATCTTTTTGAGCTAAAATAATAGATTGAATCTTATCCGGATTAATGATGGTATTATTATTCGGAACAACTTTCGGATTTACAATGATGTAATGATCTTTGGGTTCTTTAACGAGTACTTGGCTTATTTCGTCGTCTTTGTAAACTCTTATATGTGAAGTGCTTCTGAAAATAGAAGTGTTTGAACTGCGATCAAACCCAACTAATAAGCTATTCATAAAAATATACACAGACATTCCTAACAAAACCCCCATTACTGCAACAGTCGTCAATTTTTTATTGGAGAAGATGTATTTTTTTGCAATTCGAGTATTTATATCTGAATTCATCTGTTTATGGTTTTAATGGAACTAAAACAGTTGATTTTGTAATTCCTGATATTACTTCAACATAATCAGTAGAAATAATTCCTGTTTGAATTACGACCGGTTCTTTCTTTCCTTTTATAGTTACTTTATTTCCAAAACCTAAATAAGCTCGAGGAATTAACAATGCATTTTTCTTTTCTCCGACTAATATATTAGCCTCTAATTGAGTTCCGTACAATGATGAATTTAACTTTTGATTGAAAGTTACTTTGCAGATAAATGATTGAGTTTGTTCATCAAAAGCGGAAAGGATTTCTGATATTTTACCGTTGTAAACTTTGTTTTTGTTCGAGTTCAATCGTATAAATACCAATTGTCCCATTTTAACTTTCCCAATATTGTTTTCATCGACATTTAATACGGCTTCTACTTGCTTTTCATTAGCTATCGTAGCGATGATGTCTCCTTTCTTTACATAATCTCCATTTGATTTGAATTTTTTGATAACGGTTCCAGGTTCAGTTGTGATTACTTCATTGTAATTCTGAATGATTTCATAATTTTCAGCTTGACCTTTAGAAGCAATTTGTTGTTGCTTTGCTTGTTGTTCAATTTGAAGTAATTGTTTTTTTAATGCATTTAGATTCGCTAAAGAGTTTTTTGCATTCAATTCCATATTTTCAAACTCTACTTTCGCAACACTCTGATTATCAAACAATCGCCTATACCTTTCTGCTTGAATTTTGTCTTGGTTGTATTTGTTTTCAGCAATTTGAATCGTTTGTTGTAATTGTAGAACAGCAGGTGCAGTTGAAGTCACATTTACATTTGAAATTCTTAATTGTTCCTCTGCAGTTAATTTATTGATTTGATTGGTTTTGTTGTCAATTGTAGCAACGGTTCTTCCCTTCTCCACTTGAGTACCAATTTCCAATGACAAATCAGTAAGAATACCGTCAGTTTGTGCTGTTAGATTGTAGGCGTTATCCCATTCTAATTCACCAGAAGCAAAAACCAATTCCTTGATGTCTTGATTTTTAGGTTGAATCTCTTCTTTGCTTCCACAAGCGAAAAGCATCATTGTTAATGTAAATAATCCGATGTATTTCATTTTAGTTTCCATTGTATATTTCTATTTTCGTTTGATTAAATCCTATTGTTGCCAATGCTGAAATGACATTTAATTGACTCATTATTAAATCATTTTGAGAGATTAATAATTTATCAAGTGGCAATATGTTTTCGATGTATTGATTGTTGTTTTTCTGATAGGAATCTTCTTTCAGTTCAACAATTTTTTTCAAATTTTCTAATTGAGCGACTGCTTTTTCAGTTTCAAGTAAAAGTTGATTATTTCTATTTTCATTTTCCTTTTTACTATGTTCAGCATTAAATTCAGCTATTTTTAATTGAATACTTTTACTGTGAACAGCTGTGTGCTTCTGAACATTTGTGGGTAAATCATAATTCACTTTCAAGCCGACATAATTAAAATTTACTCGATTCGAATTGGTTGCGTAAAAATTATCATTGCTCAAATTTTGCCAATTGTAAGAGCTAATGAAAGAGACAACCGGCATTTGTTGCAGACGAATTGATTTTAAATCTTGTTTAGCAATTTGATATAGAATGGAAGTATTTTCTACCAATAATTCATTCTTAATCGTTGAATTTTTAGTACTTTTTTCGAAGTCAATTATGGATTGAGAAAGGCTAGGTAGGATTTTATTTTCAAAAAACAATCCCAATGTTTGATGCTGAATTTGTAAAGTGTATTCAATTTGTTGCATCTTGTCTTTCAAGTTAATCAAATTGACTTCCGCTTCATTTACCTCTTGCTTTCTAGCTAAACCTTCATTGAATTTATTTGTTGTAATCTTCACAATTTTAGTGGCAATTTCAATGTTTGAAGAAACGATTTCTTTTTGCGCATTTAAAGCTAAAATATTGAAATAGACACCATTTATTTTTTCGAATAAATTCTGTTGATTGATTTTGTTTTGATTTTCAATTAGTTGCTCATTTAATTTGGCTGATTTTATTTGTGCTATCGTTGCTAAATTTAAAATATCGAACTGTGGTTGAATCGAAAATGTAGCGACATATTGTTGACCAATTGTAACTTGTTTAAAAGTTCCAGCTGGAAGTCCGAAAGCTTGTCCAGGTAAGAAACTCACTTGTTGATTTTGATTATCAATTGCCTGATAAGAAGTTGGTATTTTAGGATTGATGGCATTTAATACGGATGATTTTTTTGTCAATTTAGCCAATTCAACTTGCAATGCAGCATTTTGAAATGTAAAATTGTTACTTTTTGTAAACTCAAATACTTCTTGAATGTTTGCAAACGATTT
>JBFYPS010000089.1:0-3782 GCA_041303135.1 Crocinitomicaceae bacterium
CAGCAGATTCCAATATTTTAAGGGTCTTTGGAAAATTAAATCTAAAGGTGAAATTCAAAAATTTAATAATTTCATAATTTATTGTGATGGAAATCAGTAATACTTTATTTTGATTGTTTAACTTTGTAATGGATTTTAAAACCAGAAATTCCAATCCTATGAAAAATAAAACTTTTATTGTTCCTCACGATTTTACTCCAGTTGCTGATAACGCGTTAGATCATGCACTTGCAACTGCAGTTATAGTTGATGCAAAAATCTATTTATTGCACGTTGTTTCTAAAGACAAAGAAATTCCAGAAGCTGAAGCGCATTTGAATGCCTTGATTGCTGCAAGAAATTCAGCTATCGAATTAATTCCTGTCGTTCGTGTTGGAAGTATTTTTGAAGACATTGGAGATTTTGCTTCTGAACATCATGCTGACCTGATTTTCATGGGTACACATGGTCGTCATGGCTGGCAACACATCACTGGAAGTCACGCGTTGAAAGTGATTACACATTCTACTGTTCCATTTGTTGTAGTTCAAGAAAAAGGTATCAAACCTTCTGGTTATGATGACATTGTTGTGCCATTGGATTTGAATAAGGAAACCAAACAAAAATTGGCTTATGTTGCTAATTTGGCTACGTATTTCAAATCTCGTGTTCACCTTGTGACACCTGATGAAACAGATGAGATTTTCCGCCAACAAGTGAAAGTAAATATTCAATTTGCGCAAAAGTTTTTTGCTGAGAGAAACATTGAAATCACAACAACAATCGCTCCTGCAAATGGTTTTGACAAAGAAGTGGTAAAACACGCAGTGCATTTAGATGCTGATTTGATTGCCATTATGAACTTGAACAGAAACAATTTATTGGGCGCAATTACTGCAAATCACGAGCAATATATATTGACGAATGATGCGCAAATTCCAACATTGATTATCAATCCAATCGAAAATCCTTACGGATCTAGTATTTTGTTTGGATAAAATAAATTTATACTAATTTAGTGAAAGGAACTTCAATTTGGAGTTCCTTTTTTTTCATCTAATATTTGAATCAAAATGTCGTCGCACCACGTTGTTAGAGATCTTCAAGAACCTGCATTGATCATTGCAAATGGCGAAGCTTGCAGCTTAGAATTGATGGGCGAATTGCTCGAATGGAGTCCTTACGTGGTGGTGTTGGATGGCGCGATTCATCGGGTGCTCGAACTTGAAATCAAAGTAGATGTGCTTTTGGGAGATTTTGACCGAAATGAAATTCCTTTGGAAACCATCAAAGCCAAACAAGACGCAATTGAAATTGTGCATACGCCCGACCAAAACAAAACCGATTTGGAAAAAGCCATTGATTTTCTAATCCAAAAAGGACACCGCGCGGTCAATGTTTTGTGGGCAACGGGCAAACGCGCAGACCATACCTTGGCGAATATCACAGGAATTGTACGATTTAAAAATCAAATCACAATTACTATGATCGACGATTATTCTGTGATTTATCAATTGCCTGAAAAGTTTCAAAAATGGTATCCCAAAAACACGCCGATTTCTTTGATTCCCGTTGGAACGGTAGAAGGAATTGTTACCAAAAATTTGAAATACAACCTGCAAAACGAAAGTTTGACTTTGGGCCACAGAATTGGAAGCAGCAATGAAGTTGCGGAAGATGGAATCATCAAAATCAGTCACCAAAAAGGCGATTTATTGATGATGGAATGCAAAGATTAATCAAGTTTTAAGCAAATTCAAAATTGGCTTCATTTTCCTGAATGTAGGTCAATGTGTCCATGATTTCTTGTAAATCAAACGACGTAACCAATTTCATTCTGTAATCTTTGATGTGCGAAATTCCTTTGAAATAATTGGAATAATGGCGCTTCATTTCAGCAATTCCCAGCACTTCGCCTTTCCAATTGACAGACATTTGCAAATGATCTTTTGCCGCTTGCACGCGTTCTGCAATTCCAGGCGATGCCAAATGCGTTCCCGTATTCAAAAAATGCTTGATTTCATTGAAAACCCATGGATAACCGATTGAAGCGCGGCCAATCATGATGCCGTCAATGCCGTAGCGATTTTTGTATTCTAGTGCTTTTTCAGGAGAATCGATGTCGCCATTTCCAAAAACAGGAATGCGCATGCGCGGATTGTTTTTCACATCGCCGATCAAAGTCCAATCTGCTTCGCCTTTGTACATTTGCTTGCGCGTGCGCCCGTGAATCGAAATTGCCTCAATGCCAATATCTTGCAATTTTTCAGCAGTTTCTACTACATATTTAGTGTCTTCGTCCCAGCCCAAACGCGTTTTCACGGTGACTGGCAAATTGGTTGCTTTCACAATTTCTTGTGTCATGCGCACCATTTTCGGAATATCTTGCAAAATTCCAGCGCCGGCACCTTTGCAAGCTACTTTTTTCACCGGACAACCGTAATTGATGTCGATGATATCCGGATTTGTTTTTTCGATAATCTCCGCTGCTTGGCGCATGCTGTCGATGTCGTAGCCAAAAATTTGAATACCGACAGGACGTTCATATTCGTAAATATCTAATTTTTGAACACTTTTTGCCGCATCGCGAATCAAACCTTCGGAAGAGATAAATTCAGTGTACATCAAATCGGCGCCATGTTTTTTGCACAAGGCACGAAAAGGCGGATCGCTCACGTCTTCCATCGGTGCAAGCAACAGGGGAAATTCTCCCAATTCAATATCTCTGATTTTTACCACGGCGCAAAGTTAAGGCAAAGGAATGGGAATTGGAAATAATACCATTCACGAATTCATTTTAGTCCAATCAAAAACCAGTATAATGCCGATATAGTTTGACCACGGAGTCGCACCGTAGGTAATATAGTCCTGTTCATTGGACTATATTGAAAACATAATCGGTATAAAAAGCGCATCAAGAGAATTTTGGATTGACTTTGGATTTTAGTAGAGAAGAATGTTTGGAAGATGCATAATTATACTTCATTTTTTGGATTTGCGCATTAATTTGTTACTTTTAAGTGAAATTTTTTATGTGTTTGTTAGGAAATTAAAGCATAAAGCTTGAAATAATAAGGAACTAGAACTTTTAATTAAACCTTGAAAATCTAATTTTTATGAAACTATCTTTACTTTTTATATTGCTTTTTGGGTTCAACTCCAATTCTCAATTAAGTTATTTTTTAGAATACGATGGTTCATTAAAGGAAAAACTCACTGATATTACCCAGCGACGAGATTTAGTCATTGATAACACTATTTCAATAGGAACTAAAAAAATAAAATGCTTTTTTCTTTCGGATTAGGTAGAGAAGATTGGAATTTAGAATTCTTTCATAAAAAATACTCTTCTAATCCAGTATACTATATTTACCATTGCCGCACTTATAAAATAACTGCATTAATTGAACGACAGTTTCTTATTCCGAAAACCAAGCTTTCGGTGAGACTAGGAGAGGGAGGTAAATTCTACTTTTTGAATCAAATGAAAGATTCATACATAGTTTCTGGTTCAAATAATTACTTAAGGGGCACAAAACCCTCTGTATTATTAAATGCCAAAGATACCTATCAAGAACCTTATCAAGGTGTAGGTTTGAGTAGCTTTAGCTACATCACAAGCGTTCCCTTTGCGGTTATTGGGAACTTAGCGCTCCAGTATAAATTTAAAAAATTGGGTTTAAAGTTATATTTTGAACCCTATTTTATGTGGATTAATTATAAAAACGCCAAATATTTTACGAGAGGATCAAATTTTGCGTTTTACAGCAACTTCGGTCTAGGCATAAATTACCCTTTAAATT
>JBFYPS010000090.1:0-9718 GCA_041303135.1 Crocinitomicaceae bacterium
CCAAATCTTTGCAAGACTTTATAGTGTGTGACTGCATGCTTTCCATGTTCGCCTTCAGGAAAAACAGCCATCATTTTTCTGTTTTTTAGAGATCTTCCAATATGTCCTGTAATTGTACCAGATTCTTCTTTCACGTCTCCCCAAACCAAAGCGTGATATCTTCTTTCTGTTGTTCTGTCGTAAAATTGCTTAGCAAGATTAGTTAAGACAAATTCTGTTTTCGCAATAACCATCAAACCTGTTGTGTTTTTATCTAGTCTATGCACCAACCCTGGTCTTCCGTAATAGTCGTCGGTTTTCGTTGGTAAATTATCAAAATGATACATCATTGCGTTCACCAATGTTCCTGTATAATTTCCGTAGGCAGGATGTACAACCATGTTTGAAGGTTTGTTAACAATAGCCAAGTATTCATCTTCAAAAACGATTTCAATGGGAATATTTTCAGCAATTAGTTCAATTTCTCTTACTGGATAAGGTAAAACAACAGAAATTTCATCTCCAGGTTTTACTTTGTAATTTGGTTTAATTGAATTTTTGTTTACCAATATATTACCATTTCTAGCTGCAATTTGGATTTTATTTCTTGATGTATTAGGAAGTCGATCTAACAAAAATTTGTCTATTCGAAGTATTTCTTGACCTCTGTCTGCTTTGACATAATGATGTTCGAACAATTCATCCTCTCCATTTTCAAGATCTTCTATGCCTTCTATCTCTTCGAAAGTATTTTCATCAAACTTGTCTTGATCAATCATTTTATCTTCTAAATTTTATTTATTGCAAAGGTAATCATTTCAAATTGTAATTTTTTTGAGCTTTTTAGAAACAAAAAAGTGGAACAAAATTTCTTCTGTTCCACTTGTCTTATTTTTCTTAGAGTGAATCTATTTTCTTAAAAGCGTTACGTGACCGTGACCTTCTAAAATCTGAGCATCTAAACCAACAATTTCATATTTGAAAAAGTAAACTCCTTCTGTGGCATCTTTGCCATTCCATTTGGTTGTAAAATCATTTATTTCAAACATTTGATTTCCCCAACGATTGAAGATAGTTACTTTGATTGATGCGCCATTGGTCACAGCGATAAAAAATTCATCATTCGAATTGTCACCATTGGGTGTAAAAACATTTGGAATATGAATGTCTAATGGTGGATAACCAATAACAACAATCGGTAAGGTAAAGATGTTTTCACAATTACCATTACTTGCCGTTAATTGTACAGTGTATGTTCCTGGTTCAGTATATGAACTTGTTTGGTTTCCATTAGAATTTGTAACGACAGGTGCGGTTCCATTTCCGAAATCCCAAGTATAGGTTGCTGCATTTGTGCTTGTATTTGTAAAAACAACATTAAGAACTGGAAAGCCTGTTGAAACATCTGAAGTAAAAGTTGCAGTTGGAATATTTACAACCGTTATTGTAACATCGTCTGTATTTGTACAACCATTCGCATCTGTTCCTGTTACTGTATAGGTAGTAGTAGTCGTAGGACTAAAAGGTGTTGAATTTGTAACCCCACCAGTCCAAGTATAAGAAACCCCTCCAGATGCAACTAAGATAACTTCATCCCCTGCGCAGATTGTTTGATCAATTCCTGCATCGATGTTTGGGATATTTGTTGTCGCTAAATTAACAGTTTGAGAAGTCGTACAACCATTTGCGTCTTCAACAACAACTTGGTAAGTTCCCCCTGAAAGATTGTTAAAAGTTCCATTTGCTTGTGAACTGACTCCATTGTCAATGCTATAAGTAAGTGGTGCTGTTCCTCCAGAAGCGGTAATTACAATACTTCCATTTGAACCTCCACAATCAGGATTTGTTGGTGTAACATTTGAAATTGATGGAGAATTTGGACTTGTCAATTGAACATTTTGTGTCGCTTGGCAACCATCGTCATCTGTAACTACAATTTGATAATTTCCTCCACCCAAGTTAGGGAAATTATTAGATGCTTGTGTCGAAGTATTATTGTTGATACTATAGTCTAATGTTCCAGTTCCTCCAGTGACATTTATAAGAATGCTTCCATCAGTATTGCCACAAGTTGGATTGACTGTATTCACAGATGTTATTGTTGGTGGATTTCCAGCAGTTAAAACTACTTCTTGTGTAACCAAACAATTTGCATCGTCGACTATTTGAACTTGGTATGTACCTGGACTCATTCCTGAAAAAGTATTTGAAGTTTGGAAACTTGCTCCACCATCAACACTAAATTGAAGTCCAGTTGTTTCTCCTGAATACGAAATAACAATACCTCCTCCATTCGGAGAGGAACAATCGCCATTTGTAATTTGGATATTATCAATTGAAAGCTGACAACAAACGCCATCAGTTGTAACAGTGACTTGATCAGTAACAGTTACACATCCTGCGGTGTCTGAAGCAGTAATTGTATAAGTTGTATTTACAGTTGGGCAAACTGTTGGTGTTAATGTATTTTGTTCGCCTGGGGTCATAAAAGTAGTTGGTGACCAAACGATATCTGGAGTATAGCTGTCAATTTCATCATCAAAAGTGATTGACCATCCATCGAATGTTCCACTCCCACTAAGTGAATTGGTAGCTACGGTGAGTGACCATACACCATTTGCAGTGCATCCATCCATGCCAGTTAGCGGTTGACTAGAGTTGAAAGTTCCTGTAATAGGAGTTGCATTGCTTGATGGTACAGATAACAATGTTGCCCCTCCAGAGGTAACAAAGCAGACATTTTGATATGAAGAAGGTGAACTAAATAATCCGCCAGGTCCAGCAGGAGCTCCAGCAAGTGGTACTAATACTACTTGAGTTCCATCAGGACAAGACAAAGTTAGAGAAAGAGCTTCAACACCAGCAGGTGGCAATCCAAAACCTGAAAAATCTAGGTTGGAAATACAAATTTGCACAACTGAACCAGGATTTACATTATTCATATTTAGATCTTGGACATTCACGTTTACAGTTGCACCGCCAAAAAGTGAAGCGTCAAAATCTTCAACTTGATTATTCGAAAAAGTTTTTATTCCACCAGGATCGTTAATCACATTGGCAGTAGCTTGTAAATCTACACATTGACCAGGACAAACTTGTAAATCTGGTCCAGCTGAGATAACCACGTTTGGATTGTTTACAATCACTGTTATACTTGCTGAGCAATTGCCAGAGCTAGTTGACATATTTACAGTATAGGTGGTTGTTGTCGTTGGTGAAACTGAATTTGGATTATTCCCTGGTAAATTTGTGGTATAACCATCGTGCGGCCATGTATAAGTTACGTTTGGATCGTTTACGATAATTTCAACATTGTCAATTCCCCAGTGGTCATATTCTGCTCCAGAGTCCGCATCTTGGAACCATCTAAATTTTACGCCATTTACAAGAGCACCTGCAGGAATGGCAAAACACCAGTTATTCCAGTTAATTAACTGAGGGTCAGATCCGCCGTTTGGGTCAAAATAATTAATTGTAATCCATGTAGCACCGTTATCAGTAGAATATTGAAGGTAAACTCCTTCATCAGTTTCATCTGGACCTTCACAAGGAGAGGCATCCCCTTGTGCCGCAAAAAGCAAATCAAAGCAAATTGTTCCTCCGGCAGGAGCTACAGAAGGTCCAAAATTTAAAGGCAAAGTTTCTAAGGTTCGAGGAACACCAGATTGATCACCCATCCAAATGTGGGGAGTTCCATCTACTCCTCCTGGACTACATGGATTAGTAAACGTTGCTTGTTGAGTGAATGCCCACCCAGTTGTAGCGCCATTATTGAAATTTTCTTGAAAGCTAATATTTCCTGACGATGAACCGAAATGTGAAAGTACAACCGATTCTCCGCAAGTAATTTCAAGTTGGGTAGCATCTGCAATTACATTACACTGAGAGTTTGCGAAGAAAATCGAATTTATAGCAAGTAGAAATAGACTAATTTTTTTCATCTTTTTATTTATTAAGGTTGATGGTAATGTTTTTCAATTCAAACTTGGTTAAGATTTTTTTTGAATTTTTATTGCTATGAAAAATTTTCAAATCTTTAGTTTTTGAATCACAATTTGCTTCTAAAATTTGATTGGGTTGAATCGAAATTTTTGTAATAAACTCTTCGCTATCTTCACAAGAGGTACAAATTTCATTGTAATACAACTCTTTTTTAAAAGAAACATCAATCACTTTATCAGTCTTATTAGTTACTTTTAAAATAACATAATCATTGTGGATATCCATGGATGGTTTATCACAAGACAAAATGCTTGACTCAATTTTTATTTGATCGTTTTCGAAATATGTTTTCCATTCATTTAATTTAGGAATGAATGAAAAAATTGAAAATGCAAGTAAGATTGCACCAAAGTATTTAAGTAGTTTTTTCATTTTTAATGTTCTTGATTAGTTTTCAAAAATATTGATAATAAATAGAAAAACAACAAAATGTTTTCTAATTGTTTGATTGACGATTCTTTTTCTACTTAAGTTGCTTGCATAAAAAAAAGGGTGAAAATAAATTCACCCTTTCGCAGATTTGAAAAAATCAGATTTTTATTTTCTTTCAATTGTAATATTACCATGTCCTTGAATTGTTTTTCCATTCAAATCAACAATGGTGTATTTATGGAAATAAACGCCATCACTCACTTCGTTGCCATTTACTTTTCCATCCCATCGATCAGTAAAATTTTTCATTTCAAGCATTAGGTCTCCCCAACGATTAAAAATCAAAACTTCAATTGAAGTGGCAAAGTCAACGTCAATCCAAAAAACATCATTTACATTATCTCCATTTGGTGTAAATACATTTGGAATATGAATTGTTGGATCTGGAAAAGGCAATACCGTAATTGTAATTAAAGCAGTATCACTACAAATTCCATTTGAGGCAGTCAAAATTACTGGATAAGTTCCAACAACAAGAAAAGGATAATTTACAGTTTGGTTGTTATTTACAGATGGAATTGATCCATCACCAAAATCCCAACCCAATAGGTTTGCATTGCTGCTGTTGTTTGTAAAAGTGACCAAAAGTGGCGAATAACCTTCAGTTACATCAGAAGTGAAACTTGCCACAGGAACAGGAAGAACTGTAATAGTAACATCGTCAGTATTTACGCAACCATTTGCATCAGTACCTGTTACTGTATAAGTATTTGTTCCAATAGCAGGAGCAAAAGCTTGACCATTCGTTGCTCCGTTAGTCCAAGCATATGTCACACCTCCTGATCCTGATAAAATAATGGTTGTGCCATCGCAGATACTTTGATCAGCACCAGCATTGATTGTTGGCAAAGGATTTACTGTTACTACCACTTGGTCTGAATTTTGACAATTGTTTGCATCAACGGCAGTTACAGTATATGTTTGTGTAGCATTGGGAGTGAAGGAGGTTCCATCGCTAATTCCATTGTTCCAAGAATAATTATTGCCAACACTACCTGTTGCTGTCAAAGTGGTAGATGCACCAATACAGAGCGCTTGGTCTGTTCCTGCGTTCACAGTTGGTAAGGCATTTACCGTAACAATTACATTATCGGTATTTTCACAACCATCTCCATCAGTACCAGTCACTGTATAAGTGGTTGTTGTAGTCGGGTTAAAAGCTGTATTATTTGAAATACCATTATCCCAAGTATAGGTCATCGCGCCAGTTCCTTCCAAAGTTACTGAAGAACCTGCACATACACTTTGATTTAGACCAGCATCAACAATTGGAAGTGGATTTGTAGTGATATTAAAAGTAATAGGTGTTCCAACACAAATGTCAATTGAAGGCGTTACCGTTATCACTGAAGTTGAAGCAGATGAAGTTGTATTTACAGCAGTAAAACCTGGAATATTTCCGGTTCCGCTTGCGCCTGCACCAGTTGCCGTATTGTCATTTGTCCAATCATAAGTGATTGATGGAAGTGTACTTGAAAATACAACATCATTAATTATGGTTCCATGACATTGCATAATATCAGAAACTGCATTCATCGTAGGTGTAGGAACGATTGAAATAGTAACCGAAGAAGTTACTCCTTCGCAACCATTTAAAGTTGGAGTAACAGTTATTGTTGCTTGTAAAAGTCCTCCTGTGCTATTCGTTGCAGTAAATGCTGGAATATCGCCTGTTCCGCTTGCAGCTAAACCAATTGCTGTATTTGAATTTGTCCATGTGAATGTAGCACCACTTGGCGTACTAGCAAGAACAGTGGTAGGAATCAACGTTTGATTACAAACTGCAAAATCTGCTGGTAATGTTACCGTAGGTGGTTCATATACCGTAATGGTTGTTATTGAGGCACAAGTTCCAGAAGGTACAGAAGCAGTTACAGTATAATCATACGTTCCGGGGGTTGTTGGAGGTGTTATTGACAAAACATTTTGATCCGTAGAACTAAAGCCATTTGGTCCTGTCCATGAATATCCGGTTGCGTCAACTACAGTTGTAGATGAAATATTTGCATTTCCGCCGGGACAAACGTTTCCACTATTTGATGCTGTGATTGAACAAGTACAATTTATGACTTGAACTTGCACATTGGCTGTGTTTGTTGAAGGACAAAGAGTACTTCCTGCGCCAGATGTAACAGTATAAGTAAATGTTCCTTCTGCTGGTGGAGTTACAGAAACTGAAGCTCCAGAGGTTGCAGAAATTCCATCATTATTAGACCAAGCGTAATTGCCATCGCCACCATTGGCAGTAAGTGTAGCACTTTCTCCTAAACAAATAGTTTGACCGCCAGCAATTGACGAAGAAGCTGCGACGGGAATTAAAGCACCACTTTGAATTCCAATTATATAGTCACAAACATCTCCTGCATAACCGTCAATCATAATGTAGTAATTGTTTCCTGGAGTCAATCCTGTTGCAGTGACGGCAGTAGGACCTGCAGTACCAGTTCCAGGGCTCCAACATACATAACTAGTAACAGCACCTGAACAAGCACCAGCAGCTGAAAACACCATGATTTGAATTCCATCTCCAGTTGAGCTTGTTGTTAGCCAAACATTGAAAGTCATAGATGTTGCCGAAGCTGTAAAAATCAAGAAAGAGTTATTTTCTATTGAACCGCAAAATTCATCATTTAATTCAGTCCAATAATCAGCAGTATAAGTTGCAGATGTACTTCCACAATATCCGTTTAAATCACAAATTGGAGTTGCAGTTGCACATGTGTTTCCTGCAGGATCATTCACGGCGCAGTTTGGTGCTGGTGAAGTTGGATTTCCTAAATCTCCACCTCCCGTTGAAGCAAATGCAGCCGATGCGAAAGCAATAAAAGGAATGATTAAAAGTAATTTTTTAATATGTAGCATGTTATTTTGTATTTTAAAGAATAGCTTTTATTTAACTTTGATCAATTTCAATTTTTCAACTTTACTTCCTCTAAAGACAGTAATATAATAAACTGAATTCTCTTCCTTGTCTAATGAAACAGTGAACCTAGGTTTGTCCTTTTTTTCGTTTCCTTCAAAAAATTGCTCAACAAGAAATCCTTCTGAATTTTTCGAAATTACTTTATAGGTACTTAGAGTTTTTTCACCTTTTAATAGTGAATATCCTTTTTCTGTAATGACAATTTTGTCATATTCTCTGACGCCTTTACTGTCAGCAGAAACTTTAAAAGTTCCTGTAATAGGTAATTTAGCTTGCGCATTTGAATTAAATGACCAAGTTAACAAAAAGAGTAAAAATAGAATTCCCTTGAATTTCATTTTGTAGTTTTTGTGAAACAATATGCTTCGGTTGACAATTTTAAACTAACCGTTTAGACGCAACTTCATTTGAAAGGTTGCAAATAACGTTTGTAAATTTAAGATAAAAATGACATTTTTCTTAAAATTGTTAAAATTTGAACAATATTTTTAAAAAGTATTCTCTATTATTTTAAAATGAATTGATTTTTAATTAATTATAAAATATCAAAGTGAAGTAAAATTGTTGCAGTTGCTTTGATTTCAAATGAATTCATCTGTTTTTTGGTAGAATTAAAACTTCTTCCTAGATAATTTGTTTTTTTTATTGCATCAATACCATAAATTAGGTATTTTTGTAGCGAAATTTAGCTCTATTTATAATTAATCTAAATAGAACAGATCACAAATTGAAGTAAGATTATGATTAAAGTTACAGATACAGCCAAAAAACAAGCGATTCGTTTGATGGAAGATGAAGGAAAAGATGGTTATTTTATCCGCGTTGGTGTTGAAGGTGGTGGATGTTCAGGATTGATGTATCAATTGACATTTGACAATACAGAGAAAGAAGGTGATAAAGAATTTATGGACAACGGAATCAAGGTTGTTGTAGATAAAAAAAGCTATTTATACTTAATAGGTACAACTTTGGATTTTTCTGGCGGCTTAAATGGTAAAGGTTTTGTTTTTAATAATCCAAATGCAGACAGAACTTGTGGATGTGGTGAAAGTTTCGCGGTTTAATTGATTCAAATTTAGTTTTGAATAAAAGTTACAATATATAAAATGAGTTATACCGAAAACGAATTAGCGAAAGACTTAGAAAATCAAGAATATAAATTTGGTTTTGTAACGGATATTCAGTCTGATCAAGCTCCTAAGGGTTTGAATGAGGATATCATTCGATTTATTTCTGCTAAAAAAGAAGAGCCAGAATGGTTGCTAGAATATAGATTGAAAGCATTTGCCTCTTGGAAAGAAATGACAGAACCAAATTGGGCACATGTTCACTACGAGAAACCAGATTTTCAAGACATTATTTATTATTCTGCTCCAAAACAAACCAAAAAATACGAAAGTTGGGATGACGTTGATCCAGAAATGAAAGCGACCATGGCGAAGCTTGGAATTTCAATGGAAGAACAACAAAGATTGACGGGAACCAATGTCGCAGTTGATTTTGTAATGGATTCAGTTTCTGTTGCAACGTCTTTCAAAGCAAAATTGGCTGAATTGGGAATTATTTTCTGCTCTTTTTCAGAAGCAGTAAAAGATCATCCTGAATTGGTAAGAAAATACATGGGTTCGGTAGTTCCAACAACAGATAATTTTTACGCAGCATTAAATAGTGCGGTTTTTACTGATGGATCTTTCTGTTACATTCCAAAAGGAGTGAGATGTCCGATGGAATTATCTACTTATTTCAGAATCAACGAAGGTGGAACAGGTCAATTTGAAAGAACATTGGTTGTTGCTGATGAAGGTGCTTACGTTTCTTATTTGGAAGGTTGTACAGCGCCACAACGAGATGAAAATCAGTTGCATGCAGCCGTTGTGGAATTGATTGCCTTGGACAACGCTGAAATCAAATATTCAACGGTTCAAAATTGGTATCCTGGCGATAAAAACGGATTGGGTGGAATTTTCAATTTTGTGACCAAAAGAGGTTTATGCGAACGAAATGCAAAAATTTCTTGGACGCAAGTTGAAACTGGTTCAGCTGTTACATGGAAATATCCATCCTGTATTTTGAAAGGTGACAATTCAGTAGGCGAATTTTATTCTGTTGCTGTCACAAATAATTATCAGCAAGCAGACACTGGAACCAAAATGGTGCATTTGGGAAAAAACACTAAAAGCACAATTATTTCGAAAGGAATTTCAGCTGGAAAATCAAATAATTCATATAGAGGTTTGGTACAAATTCACAAAAGTGCTGACAATGCGAGAAATTTCTCTCAATGTGATTCTTTATTAATGACCGACGAATGTGGAGCGCATACTTTTCCGTATATCGAATGTAAAAATAGCTCTGCGAAAATTGAGCACGAAGCTACAACTT
>JBFYPS010000091.1:0-11951 GCA_041303135.1 Crocinitomicaceae bacterium
TACGCAGGGAAAACCTGATGTAAATCGTGACGTGGTTTTTATCGAAACCACCACCTACGAAAGATTGGCGCTGAAAACCGATGCAACTGGTTCATTGGCTTATGCTTTCAAAAAAGGAAAAGAATGGTCGGTGACAATTGGTGAAATGCGCAATTGTTTTGTGGTGAAAACTCCAAGTGGGGGAGAGGCATCAAGAACAATTACATACAACTTACAAGATTATTTGCGAGAACGTGAACCAAGACCAGACAGACGTACGATTGCATTCAAAGTCGTTGAACAAAAATTGAGTTCAACATTTAAAAACACTGGAAATGAAGCGATAATAACCATTTTATTGAAAGACCAAAAAGGAACGGTTTTTCCAGGAATTGAAGTGGCAATGACTTGTTTTGAATCCAAAACGCAGTACAAAGCGATTACCAATGCGCAAGGTCAAGCGATTTTTCAATTGCCCTTGAACAGTAAATTCGACATCGATATTGACGGCGTTGAATCCATTCATTGGTATGATACTGACAATCGAGCAGTGACGATGACGCAAACCATGTTGTTTCAAAAGAAAACTTTTACAGAAACATTGAAGGACGGCTACATTGTGCAACAAATTCCCGCAGATCCAAAACCGAGCTCATCTCATGCACACATCAAATTGACGGTTAGTGGTGGTAAAAATGGCGGAATCAATGAAGATGTTTATTTGCGTATGTTGAAATCCAACGATGTGTACAAAGCCAAAACCAATGACCAAGGAGTGGTTGATTTTTTGCTGCCAATTCGTGGGAAATATATGGTTGATTTTACCTTTCAGCACGATGCTGATGTGGTTGATTTATCGCAAGTAAAAGGCATTGGTTTTCAGACAAAATATGTTCAGTATGTACCAGATCCAAGATTGGAAAATATTGAGAATTTCATCCCAAAAATCTCCAATTTAATTTTGTATGACGTACAACAATTCGTGGACAAACAGTATCCAGAACCTGCTGCTGGCGACATTGATTTTTACTTGCAATGGGGAAATAAATTCAATGAAAATTCGAAAGAAGCGTTGCTCGAAGTGGGATTGAAAACGAGATCCAATTTGACTAGAAAATCAAATATTCCGCTCAATATCAGTTTTGTAATCGATAAAAGTGGCTCCATGATGGGTTACGACCGCATCGACCAATTGAAAAAAGCATTGGTGAATTTCATCAGTCAGCTTAGACCAACGGATATTGTATCGATTGTTGTTTTTGACGATCAAGCTGTTGTGGCGATACCTGCACAAAAATTGGGCGACAAAAAAAGTGTCATTGATATTATCTATTCGATTCAAGCCGACGGCGGAACTGTAATTTACGACGGAATGGTCAAAGGTTTTGAAGAAGTTTCCAAGAATTTAGCGGGAAATTACATGAATCGTGTTGTGCTTTTGACAGATGGATACGATTCTTATCCGCCAGAACAAGTAGTTGCGAAAGCCAAAGAGAATATCAAAAAGGGCATTGAACTTTCGACCATTGGCGTTGGGATGGATTACAACCAAGTGTTATTGGCGCAATTGGCTTCTGCAGGAGGCGGAATGTTGCACTTTGCAGGTGACATGAAAGGCATGGACGAAGCGTTTCAAAAGGAAATGGAAAGCATTTTGTATCCGATGGCAAAGAAAGCACAATTGTCTCTTTTTTACAATGATCAATTGGTTTACAAACAACTTTTTGGCTACGAAAATGAAGTGGTGAAACCGGGAAATATGCAAGTGAAAATTGACCATCTTTTCCCTGGATTAAATCAAATGGCGCTCGTGAAATTTGATTTGATTAACGCCACCCAAAGCATCGAAAAACAACCCGTAAAAGTGCAGCTAAAATACACCGATGCCGTAACAGAAAAAGAAGTCATTTTGGAAAAATCTATTCCCCTAGAATGGACAACCGCAACAGGAAATTTAGACATGACCATCGACAAATCCCACAAACAAATGTTGGCCGTTGCGATAGTAAATCAATCCCTGAAAAACATGGCAAACGCCTATGAACTTGGAAATGAAACCGAAGCACAAAACGCGATTCTCAGCGCCAAAAAACAGTTGAAAGGTTTGTTTCCAACAGCAACGCCGCATCAGTTGCTCGCACTCACAACGAGACTAGATGAATATGTGAAAGCGTTTGAAACGTTGAAGAGTATGCGCACGCATAAGTAGATGGCTGTTGCTATTTTTTTGCTTTCTTCCTCCGTCCATACCAAATCATAAACCCTGTGATTGGCAGCGACGCACAAATCAAACTTGCCAAAAAAGCAAGGATTTTGGTCGGCAAACCAAATATGCTTCCAACGTGAATGTCGTAATTTGCGGCAATGGCTTTTTCTCCGAGATTTTTGTCTTTGTGGGCGTGTGTGTGCAAGAGTTCGCCTGAATTTTCATCAAAGATCAAACTGTGGTTGATGTGGTAGGAATGCCCCAGTTCTTTGACAAAAATGGAGAAATTTTCATGTTCATGGTCGTCCAAATGCGGATGACCGAGATCAATCGTATACGTTGATGCGTTGGGATAAACTTGTTCAACTTTTACTGCGATTTTATCAATTGTAGAGGCTGTTCGCATTTCGATTGGAGCCTTTGATTGGATGTGATTAAAATTTGGCATTTGTGTATTTCCACCTGAAAAGACGAAATAAATTGCTGCTTGCACGACAAAAAACGAATAATACAATCCTGTTATGGAAATAATTAGCGCAACAAATGAAGCGTAAAAACCTAGAATGGAATGCACGTCGTAGTTTTTTCGTTTCCAAGATTTTCCATTTTTCCATTGGAAAGAAAATCGCTGTTTTCGCGCATTTTTGTTTTTTGGCCACCATAGAATAATACCTGTAATCAGCAGAACAACAAAAATTAAAATAGGAATTCCGATGATATAGGTTCCCCATTCGGACTTAAGCAACAAACTCCAGTGAATGAATTTAACAATATTAAAAAACCCATGTTTTTCATCTTCTACACCCAATACTTTTCCTGAAAATGGATTGACGTACACTGTTTTGTAGATCACCAATTCGTCAAAATAATTCCAAGCATTCGGGTTGCTCTCGTAATAATGAAATTGGTAGGAAAGGGATTTATCCATGGGGATTTCTACCCAATGCAATGGATATTTTTCAGCAACTTGTTGTACAACCTTCGCTTCCATTTCGCGCAGTGGAAGGATTGCTTTTTGTTCAAAATTTGCTTCACAGTGATGAATTAATTCACTTCGAAAATAATTTTGAAACTCGTCTTTGAAAACGTATAAACAGCCAGTGATACTTACAATAAACACAATTAGCCCGGACGAAAGTCCGAGCCAAAGGTGTAACTTTTTAATTTTATTTCTCAATGTGACTAAAAATTGTAGTTAAATCCTAGAGAAACTGTTCTCAGTTGTTGGGCTGTAATTGTTGACCAACCTGAGTAAAATCGAGTATTCATCAAGTTATTCATTTTCAAAATCACCGAATAATTATTCGTTCTATAACTCAATGCTGCATTGAAAATTTCGTATCCTGGTAGGGTGAAAGTTCCCGTTACAGCGCGATGTAAAGTCATGTGTTTGCTCGAAATATTTCCACCAAAGCCGATTCCCAATCCTTTTAATTTAGTGAATGGAAGGGAATAATTAACCCAAAAATTGATCAACTGCGCTGGACCAGCTTCTTCTGGTCGAAGACCCAAATACCCGTTTGCTGGATTGTCTTCCACCACTTTCGATTGATTGTCACTGAAACCAGCGATCAAATTCAATCCTTTGATTGGATTGGCTACTAAACTGATTTCAATTCCCTTGCTTTCCACTTTTCCACCTTGAATAATTCCGTTGATATTGTTTGGATCTGACATCACTTTGTTGCTTACTAAAATGTTGTAATAACTTGCTGTCAAGGCAATTCGTTCAGTCCATAAGTTGGTTTTTACTCCAAATTCGTATTGATTTGCTTGTTCTGGATTCAGGGATTGCATTCTAACATTCGAACCATCAGCATCTGAAACTTGCGTAGGTGCCTGATTCACAAATCCGTTCATGTAGTTACCAAAAATTGAAACTTTGTTTAAAATCGGTTGATACACCAATCCAATTTTTGGAGAAAAAGATGATTGACTTTTTTCAGTTGTAGCTGCAAAATCATTGTTTCTAAAATTGTCAAAACGAACACTCACCATGGCAGACAATTTTGGTGTGATATTCACAACGTCTGAAAAATAAGCACTTGCAACTTGCGTTCGTGCTTTGCTCACGCCTTCAGAAGTCCCAACCAACAAACTGTCAACCCCAATTTGCGTCAAATTTCCACTATCTATTCCGTCATCAACTGTCAACAATCCATTCAATACCCAACCTGTAGAACTATTTAAAACATTCGCTTCGTAATAGTCTAATCCAACAACTAATCGATTTCTAATTTTACCAATTTTGAAATCACCAATAAAATTTTGTTGTAAATCAACGGTTTGCGTTTCTCCGTTTCGTTTAGAAATGTAACGTCCGAAGGTATTTCCGTCCCCAAAATCCCAGAAATAATGATAATAACCATTTGATTTTGAGGTAGAACTTGATACAATTGTTTGAGAACTCCATCGTTGATTTATTTTATAAAGCGCTTGACCTTGAATATTGAAATTTGGATTTTTAATTGTTAGATCATTTGATGTAAATGAACGTTTGTAAAATTTTTCAAACGGAGATAGACTTGAATACGAAAGTGGCCCATATCTATTCAAAAACAACATTGGAGCGTTGGCAGATTGCGCATTTTGAAATTCCGTATTGATCAAAAAAGTCAATTTTTCACTTGCTTTCAATTTGAAGCTTGGCGCAAAATAAAATGATTTTCGAAAACCTGCATCCTGAAACGAGTTTTGGTCAGCATAAGCAGTATTGATTCGAACAGAAGCTTTGTTGTTAAGCGGTATATTTAAATCGCCAGTTAATCGGTTTTGACCATTGCTTCCAGCTACATATCCAAAATTACCTCCCAATTTTTCGTAGGGTTTTTTAGTTGTAACATTGATTAAGCCACCGTATGAAATTACTGAACTACCAAACAAAGTACCTGATGGACCTTTGATCACATCAATTGTTTCAACATTTGCAGGATCGATTGCGCCATTATTTAATCCTGGAACACCATTCACCATGGTTGGTTGAACACTGAAACCACGCATGCTGTAGTATTCGGCTCCGTCGCCACCACGACCTGTTGATTCCCACAATCGAGTTACACCCGTTGTGTTTTTCATCGCGTCATTGAATTCAGTTACCACCTGTTCTTTCAACAGTTCTTTTGGAATCGAATTGTAGACTTGTGGATTTTCTAAATTTTTTAGCGGTAATTTTCCCACCGTTGCATTTGAGTCTTTGTAGAATTGATTTTCTGATTTTCCAACAATATCAATTATTTCTAGTAAGAAAGGCTCTAGCAAAAAATTGTACTTAAAAGTCTCATTGCCTGCGATGTTTAAATTTATCTTTAAGTTTTCATACCCCGCTGCGCTTACTTCAAAAACTTGCGCCCCCACAGGAACGGCTTGAACTAAGTAGTAACCTTTTTCATTTGATATTGCGATCAGATTTGTTCCCTGACATTTTATAGTTGCATTAGTAATAAAATCACCGTCAATATTTTTGACGAAGCCTTCCATTTTGATTGTTTGTCCGAATGTCGCACTGACAAAAAACAGACAAATTATTCCAATAAGTTTTTGTAATTGTATCATAACTTTCTTTTTTTGGGACAAAGTTCTTATTTAGACTAAATAAAAACAATACCGTAAAAATGGTATTCCCTGAAAAAGAAAAAATAAAAAAAGCCCTTCTGAATCAATCAAAAGGGCTTGAATTTTAAATTATTATCTAATTATCCTACCTGAATATACAAAACATCCTCTTCTTTCGTCACTTTCAAAATTCCTGCTTTCGTCAGGTTTTTTACTGCGACGTCCCATGCTTTGTTACTCAAATTCACAGTTTCTTTCACGTCTAACAAAAGTCCTTTTTGAATTTTTTCAACGGCACTTACAATCAATTTTTCGTTGTCTGAAAGTTCGATTTTGGGCGTTTTCACTTCTGGGCGCATTTGTGGGAAAAACAACACTTCTTGAATCGAAGGATTGTTTGTTAAATACATAATTAATCGGTCCATTCCGATTCCTAAACCAGAAGTTGGCGGCATTCCGTATTCCAAGGCGCGCAAGAAATCTTGGTCAATTAAACCTGTTGCTTCGTCATCGCCTTTTTCAGCCAAACGCACTTGATCTTCGAAACGTGCTCTTTGGTCGATTGGGTCGTTTAACTCTGAATAAGCATTCGCAACTTCTTTTCCGCAAACCATCAATTCAAAGCGTTCTGTCAATTCTGGATTGTCGCGGTGCACTTTACACAATGGCGACATTTCTTTCGGATAATCCGTGATGAATGTTGGTTGAATGTAGTTTCCTTCGCATTTTTCACCAAAAATCTCATCAATCAATTTTCCTTTCCCCATGGTTTCATCCACAGAAATTCCCATGCCTTTTGCAGCCGCTCTCAATTCTTCTTCTGATTTTCCATCGATGTCAAAACCAGTGAAATCAATGATTGATTGACGCATCGTCACACGTTTGTATGGCGCTTTGAAGCTGATTTGATTTTCACCAAATGTACAATCTGAAGTTCCGTTCACAGCAATCGCGCAATGTTCTAACAGGCGCTCCGTAAAATCCATCATCCAATTGTAATCTTTGTATGAAACATAGATTTCCATCGCTGTAAATTCTGGATTGTGCGTACGATCCATTCCTTCATTGCGGAAGTTTTTAGAAAATTCGTAAACGCCATCAAATCCACCAACAATCAATCGTTTCAAATACAATTCATTGGCAATTCGCATGTATAACGGAATATCCAACGCATTGTGATGTGTGATAAATGGTCGCGCTGCCGCTCCACCAGGAATGGCTTGCAAAATCGGTGTTTCTACTTCCATGTAACCCGCTTCGTTGAAGAAGTTTCTCATGGCTGTAAACAATTTCGTTCTTTTCACAAACACTTCTTTCACTTGCGGATTCACAACCAAATCAACATATCGTTGACGGTAACGCAATTCGGGATCGGTGAGTGCATCGTGCACTTTTCCGTCGTCGTCGGTTTTCGTCACAGGGAGTGGTCGCAAAGATTTTGACAACAAAGTAAATTCCTGAACATGAATGGAAATCTCACCCACTTGAGTCGTAAACAAATATCCTTTGATTCCGATGAAATCACCTAAATCCAACAATTTTTTAAAAACCTCGTTGTAAAGCGTTTTGTCTTCGCCCGGACAAATTTCGTCGCGGTTGAAATATACTTGAATTCTACCTGTACTGTCTTGAATTTCAGCAAAAGAAGCTTTACCCATAATACGTTGACTCATCATACGACCAGCCACGCAAACCTGTTTACTTTCCACGAAATTATCCTTTATACCTTGCGTATAATCTGTTACAGGATACAACGCTGCTGGATAAGGCTCAATGCCCATCTCACGCAGTTTGGTCAGGGTCTCGCGACGCTGAATTTCTTGACTGGAAAGTTCGCTAAAACTCATAATTAATTAATTTGCTTAAAATTTATTGCGCAAAGATAATGAATTGAAGTTGAATAGAATTTTCTGTAGGGTTTTTAAGGGAATTTTAATTTTGACGTGAAGGTAATCTGATATGCTGGATTACGGCCCTTCAGGCCTTGGGATCACGTGTGATGTAGATTCACGATGGACACAGTCCATCGTTTGAAAGATGTCGCCCCTTCAGGGCTATGGATGTACATGCGATGTGGACACACGATTGGCGATGCCTATCGTTAAAATGATTATGCCCTTTCAGGTCTGGATGGGAAGGAAGAGAATTTTTTTTTCTCTTCAAGGATTAGCTATACCAGCATTTTTGGATTTCCTCAGTATTTGCGCTGAATTTATACATCTTCAAGTGAAAGCCTGAAGGGCCGCTATTTTTATAAGATAGGACACCGTCCTATCTTATATGAACGAATCTAGAACCAAGCCCTGAAAGGGCGAAATACTTTCTGCATTAAACGTTAATTGCAGCATCATAGCCACACATAACGCTCGTCATATTCGACTTCATACTTTTCTAAAAAAGCGATATATTCTCTCTGAAAATTCTTCTTCCTGTGGTGTTCTTTCTGATTCGCTATGTAATTAAAAACGACATGAATATCTGCTGGATTTACTGAAAATGCGCCATAACCATCTTGCCAGTAAAAATTAGAATAAGCTTCTCCTTTGGTTTTGACCCATTTCGACGAATGTGCTTTTAGTTCTTCCATCAATTTCATCAAAGCGATTTTTTTCGAAAGCAAACATAGAATGTGAATATGATCAACATGACCACCAACTTTAATAACTTTACATTCTAAACGATTACAAATTCCTCCTAAATAGCTATAAAGTTCTTCTTCTATCTCTTCGTTTATAAGTGGTTGGCGGTGTTTTGTGCTGAAGACTAAATGCACATAATTTTTGGCAAGTGATTGTCCCATAGTTTTGTTGTATTAGTTGTTAAATGATGTTCTATAATCAGAATCGGTATATCTAAGATACTAAAATTTTGGATTTTTATAACTTGATTGTTAAAAAATAAAACTTTTTGTCTCTATATGAATATTAAGATTTGGTATTCCGGCCCTTCAGGCCTTTGGTTGTTTCGTGTGATGAGATACACGATGGACAAAGTCCATCGTTGGAGAGATGTCGCCCCGTCGGGGCTTTGGATCCAGCATGTGATTAGGACCCACGATTGGCGATGCCTATCGTTAAAATGATTATGCCCTTTCAGGGCTGGATGGGAAGGAAGAGAATTTTTTTTTCTCTTCAAGGATTTGCTGTTCCAGCATTTTTGGATTTCGTCAGTATTTGCGCTGAATTTATACATCTTCAAATGAAGGCCTGAAGGGCCGCTATTTTTATAAGATAGGACACCGTCCTATCTTATATGAACGAATCTAGAACCAAGCCCTGAAAGGGCGTAATCCAAATGAAGATAATTACTTCGTTATCCGATCATAACGGATAATATTCACCGGACAATGCTGAATCGCGGCTTCTACTGCAGGAATTTCGTCGTTGTCTGCAACGACTGAAAACCATCCTTTTTTTTCTGCTCCGCCTATTAATGTACTTTTCCCGTCTTTTTTTGAAATTCTCCAGCGGTATTTGTCCGCTTCGACACAGGCGTTACAACCAATGCACTTGAAGCGATGTTGTACGATGCGTATCATGATTCTACTGGAACTAATTTGTATAATTTATCAGATGGACGAATTTTTTCAACTATTGGAAATGTGATTGTTGCGCCTCTTTTTGCGGTATCAACGTTCTCGTTCTCAACACGCATTTCTGTTAAGGTGGTTTCGATGACGCCTGTTGTTGGTCCTGTAATAATCAATTCATCACCCAATTTCAAACTTTGTGCCTCGATTAAAAACTCTCCGATTCCGGCGTTTTCGTAGAATTTCATGCCTTTTCCAAGATATACTTTTCGCTTTGTCGCTTTCGATCCTGGATTATCACTCCATTCTCCCATTTTTCTGCCTAAGTAATATCCATCCCAAAAACCGCGGTTGAAAACTGTACTCAAACGTTCTTTCCAGTCTTGAATTTTTTCGCTCGAAAATGTACCTTCGTTATATGCATCAATCGCTTCACGATAACATTGAGTCGTTGTGAATACATAGTCCGCGCTTCGTCCGCGACCTTCGATTTTCAGCACGGAAACTCCAGAAGCAATCACTTTATCGATAAAATCAATCGTGCACAAATCTGAAGCAGACATGATGTATTCGTTGTCGACTTCGAACTCTACGCCGTCGTCTTTGTCCATAACAATGTAACTTTTGCGGCAATTCTGCACACAAGCACCGCGATTGGCGGATGAAAAATTGGAATGTAAACTCAAGTAACATTTTCCTGAAACAGCCATACACAAAGCGCCATGTGCAAAAATTTCTGTTCTAACCAAATTTCCATTTGGACCTGTCACATTTCTTCGAGCAATTTCTTTGTTAATTGTTTCAACTTGCAATAAGCTCAATTCACGCGCCATCACCATCACATCTGCGTATGCAGCGTAAAACTCAACGGTATCGATATTCGTAATATTAGCTTGCGTTGAAATGTGAATAGTGAGTCCGATTTTCTTCGCATAATTCATCACTGCATGATCTGAAGCGATCACCGCCGTGATTCCACTTTCTTTCGCTGAATCAATGATTCGTTTCATCAAACTGATGTCGTGATCATAGACAATTGTATTGAGTGTTAAATAACTTTTGAGACCATTTTCTTGACAAATTCTTGCAATCTCAGGCAAATCTTTTAGCGTAAAATTGTGCGTAGATTTGGTGCGCATATTTAGTTGCTCAACACCAAAATAAATCGAATTTGCTCCAGCTTTGATTGCCGCCGACATCGCTTCATACGAACCTGCAGGAGCCATTAATTCCACCTTACTCATGAGTTTGCTTTGATTTTGATTCTTGATGAATTATTTCATACAGTTCATTCACAAAATCAGGATTGAGATTTATTTGCTTCGCTAAATTTTTTCTCGTTCGACAAGTTTCCTCCCACCATTCAGGCTGATTGATTGCTAAATTTTGAGTCGATTTCAATCGTCCGATTTCCGCTGAAATCGACATGCGTTGACTTAAAATTTTCAGGATTTGTTGGTCTAAATTTGCCATTTCTGACCGCAACAATTCCAATTTTTGACCCATTTTTTCGTGAATTAGGGCGCAATTTTCGTGATAAAAAAGCAGTTAAAGAATGATATTAGTCATGTATTCAAATAAAAGCTACTTTGATAGATGGTTTTAAACATCTTCTTTGAAATCAAATGTTAATCGATGTCTTTTGGAAACTTTTCCTGTTCCATCGCCTTCAGTTAATTCAAATTGAAGTTCTTTTTTTGTTCTTTTTACAATTGTGGCTCTTTTTTTCTCCAATAACAAAACATCTTTTTTAGACCGATAGTAAATACTCCAATCGCCTTGTGCATTAATGAAGGTCGTCAATTCAGCATTGTTGGTAGTGAACGTTTTGTCTCTTAATAAAATCAATTCCCCAACTAAATTTGAATTTGTAACTGTATTCACAATATTTCCAAGCGAGTCAAAATCTGATGATTCGATCGTTTTAATGGTCCAAGTTCCATCGTATTTTTTAATTTTCATTCGTTCATTCAATCCTCTGCAAGAACCAAAAAGAACAATCAAACCTGCGGCAATTATGATGCTAATTCTCATGATGTCAAAATTTAAATTTTACCAATTTATTCCAATTCGTGTTCCCACTTGAAGTGTGAAATGCTTGTTTACATAAATCAAAGGAAACGCAAGTCCTGCGGTTGGTAGCGGCGTGTCACTCGTAAGATCAATGGTTGCACCACCCAAAATATTGGTATACAAATGAATATTTTCTGTTAAGAAATAATCTGCGCCAATCTTAAATCCAGTACAAAAACCAGCCGCTTTGTAAACGCCATTTGATCCATTTTCATTTCCATAAGAAATGGTGCCGTCACTGTATTTTTTGTAAGCACTGAGATTTGTTTGACTGAATCCAAGGTAAATGCCAGCAGTTAATGCCAAATTTTCCACTTTTCCACCAAAAGAAAAAACAAAGGTATTGGTCGTATAACGAGCATCAAATACACGTTTCCCCAATGCAGGGTCTTTGAATTCCGCGGAAGTTGTTGCCATTTTTCGCTCGTTGATAATTTCGATTGTAATCGCAATATCTTCATCTGAAATAATATTATAGCCCAACCCCAATTCATAACCATTGGTAAAGTTCATTTTCCCCAATTTGGTTTTCAAAAAATCTCTATTGTCGTCGTTGTAAATAGATGCGTATTCTTTCCAATTTCCCAAACCTGTAATTCCTGTTGTTAAGCC
>JBFYPS010000092.1:0-7656 GCA_041303135.1 Crocinitomicaceae bacterium
CCATTGAAATCAGTTTTAATAACAGCAATTGAATAGTTGTTTAAATCGAGTGTCAACATAGCTGGACCTTGATTGGTCATTTCTAATCCGTATGTTTTAGCATTCAAATATTTTTTGGTCCATTCATAATCTCCAGCATCTGTGAAATGATGTAAAGTACCAAACTTAGTTGCTGTCGTGCTGTCGTTGTAACCTGAAACATATAAACCATTCGAAGTTGTCGATTGAATCGCATTCACATAAACGGTAGAATCTGCAGCAACATCTAAAATATGCGTCCAATCTAAAACTCCATTTGAAGTCAATTTAGCAACGAAGATACTTTCGCCATAATTGATATTCCCAGCAACTGCGTATCCACCATCATTCATTTCTGTAACCGCACTGATTTCATAAGATGAATTATTTGCAATTGCCAAAGAATTAGACCAAAGTGTATCTCCCAAATCATTCAATTTCAAAATGTAACCTTCGTATTGCAAATTATTATTATTGACTGCTTTTCCAACTGCAACATAATCGTTGTTACTGGTTTCTATCATTTGATTAAAAACTACATCGTTTGAAAGAGGACTTTGAACATCTACAAATTTATTCCATAGATAATTTCCCAAAGAATCGACCTTACAAATAAATCCTGCGTCGAAATAGGAAATTCCGCCAAGTAGCAAACCACCGTCAGAAGTTGCCAAAACAGCATTAGCCTCTAAATCGCCCGCAGTTTTGTAGAAAACTTTGGTGTAAAGTGAATCTTGTGACCAAGTGTTCATTGTCAATAAGGTAACAATAGTTAAGAGTAAGATTTTTTTCATTGTACTTGATTTTTATTTATAAAATAACGTATTCAAAGGCTAATACGTTTGTCGTTAATTATTTTATCCACATTAATTTTTCTCGTTCCACTTTCATGCGCAAGAAACCAAAAGTAACTGTGACAATCGTTCCTGAAATTTCTTCCACACTGCCAGACTGTTTGGTTTCAATCAATTTCACTACTGAACCAACTTTGATTTTGTCTCGTTGGTAAGTGTCAACTTCAGGTTTTCCGGGTTTTACCTTCTTGGGTTTATTCGCATTGACTTCGGATTTCAGTTTTTCAGCCAATTTTACTTGTTCAATTTTCCCTCTTTCAACCGTCAAATATTTTTTCACTTCCTCTATCAATGGCTGATTGGCATCTTTTTTTCTCGTTTTGGTTTGATATCGATCGATGAAGGTTTTGAGTTTTTTACCTAAATTGACATATTTGTTGTCGCGTTCCATGGCGATTTGCTGTTGCGCCAATTTTTCTTCGAAACGTTTTTTCTTTTCGTTGTATGAAACACGCGCTTCTTCCGCCAATTGTTGCGCTTCAATGTGTTCATTATTGAGTTTTTCCAAATAGGTTTTCTCCCGTTGCAACTCGCTCAATAACCTGTCCATATTGACTTTGTGCTCGTCAATTTTCGTTTTCGCTTCTTCAATCAACTCCAATGGAATTCCATTGATTTGTGCCACTTCGAAGGTAAACGAACTTCCTGGTTGACCTATCGAAAAACGATACAGAGGCTCCAAGGTTTCAGTATTAAACAACATACAACCGTTGATGGCATTTTTCAAACGATCTGCTTTCAATTTGATGTTTCCATAATGCGTGGTGATGACACCAAAACATTTTTTGTTGTACAATTGCTCGAAGAAAACTTCCGCCAACGCGCCACCCAAATCAGGATCTGAACCAGTTCCAAATTCATCTAGCAACAATAAAGTTTTGCGATTCGAAACTTCCAAAAAATGCTTCATTCGCTTCAATCGATAAGAATAGGTACTCAATTCATTTTCTATCGATTGATTGTCGCCAATATCCGTCAAAATGGAATGAAAAAAGCACATTTTACTGTTTGCGTCGACAGGAACCAATAATCCTGACTGCAACATCAATTGCGCCAAGCCAATGGTTTTTAACGTAATGCTTTTCCCTCCCGCATTTGGACCAGAAATGACCAACATGCGCGAAAATTTGTCCATGATCAAATTCTGAGGCAAGGTTTTCTTTCCAATAGCGCGATTATTTTTCCATAAAATCGGATGAAAAGCATTAATCAATTCAATGTGTGGCTCGTCTGAAATCGATGGCAAATCAGCATTTAAATCAATCGCTAATTTCGCTTTGGCATTGATGAAATCTAATTCTGTCAACAAATTTTGATATCCTTGAATCAAAGGAAAATGATGCGCAATGGATTTAGTAAGCGCTTGCAAAATTCTAAAAATCTCTTTGCGTTCATCGTCTGTCAACAATTCCAATTCACTATTCAGTCCAACATTTACTTCTGGTTCGATGTAGGTCAAACTCCCAGTTTTCGAAGAACCAACGACAGAACCTTTGATTTTTCTTTTGTGTGTAGACTGAACTGTCAATACGCGTCGATCATTGACAAAAGTTTCTTTGGTATCGCCCAATAAACCTTCTTTCAGCAACTTTCGCATTTCTTTGTCAAAATTTCGGTTGATTTGATTTCTTACCGCATTGATTTTTTGACGAATTGCAAACAATGCTGGAGATGCATCGTCTTTGATATTTCCGCGTCGATCGAAAACTTTCTCAATCGCTTCGATGATTTCTTTGGTGTAATAAACTTCATGCAGTAATCCGAACAAATTGGGATATTCTTTTTCTCTTTTGTCAAAGAAATACAATATTGCATTCACCAATTCAGACGCGCGTGAAATGCGCACAAATCCTTCTTGTTCGAGCACCGCATTGTGAATCGGCAAAAACCTCAATTCCTTCTGTAATTCGTCAAAATCAAGTCCAGGAAAAGATTCACCTTCGGTTCTAATCGTATGAAATTCTTTCAATTTATCCAATTCCAACCGCAAAAAATTGTTTTGGGAGGAAGGCGATAATTCTCTCAATCTTTTCTTGGCCGTTGGACCAATTCCCAACTCTTCCAACCATTCTTGAATCGTTGTAAATTCTAAGTCCTGTAACGTTTGCTGATCGAATGAATTCATGGTGCAAAAATACTTATTTTAGTGAGACATTGTGGGGAGTTAAGGTATTAAGATTTTAGGATATTAAGATGTTAGGATATTAGGATTTTAAGACTTCTGATTTTCTTCAGTTTTGAAATTCAACTCAAAATTGCGAAGCAACAGCGAAAATCTAGTCTTAAAGTTGCGCAGCAACGGCTCCTAACATCTTAAAATCTTTTAGCGAAGCGGGTCTTTTTTTCAAGACGTCAGGATTTTAGGATTTTAAGACTAGAAGACCCTATGATTTTTTAGCCACGGATGCACGGATTTTTTAGGAGAAATAAATTATCCTCCTTCCCTTGTAATCCGTGTAATCTGTGTAAACCGTGGAAAAAAAACACAAAAAAAAAGCCACCGAGTGAATCGATGGCTTTTAGAATATTTGGGGTTGGGACTATCTGTTTAACATCACAGGCATTACCAACATTAAGATGTCTTCATTTTCATTGTCGGACGTTGCAGGGACTAATAATCCAGCTCTGCTTGGTTCGCTCATTTGGATTTTGATTTCTGGTGTGTCGATGTTGTTCAACATTTCCATTAAAAATCTTGAGTTGAAACCGATTTCCATGTCTACACCGTCGTAAGAACAAGTCAAACGCTCGTTTGCTTCGTTGTTGAAATCTAAATCTTCTGCAGAAAGAGATAATTCAGAACCAGCAATTTTCAATTTAATTTGGTGCGTTGTTTTGTTTGAGAAAATCGAAACACGTTTGATAGAACCTAAGAATTGTAATCTATCAACAGTCAATACATTTGGATTTTCTTTTGGAATAACCGCTTCGTAATTTGGGTATTTACCATCAATCAATCGACAAGATAAAACCAAATCATTGAAAGTAAAAATCGCACTAGAATCAGAATATTCAATCAAAACTTCTTCGTCGCCTCTCAAGTTGGATTTCAACATGTTTAGAGGTTTTTTCGGCAAAATGAAAGATGAACTTCCAGTTGCTTGCGAATCTGTTCTTTTGTATCTTACTAATTTGTGAGCATCTGTTGCAACAAAAATAATTTCAGCAGGAGAAAATTGACAAAAAACACCGCTCATTACTGGGCGCAAATCGTCGTTTCCTGTTGCAAAAAGTGTTTTGCTAATTGCTTTAGAAATGATATCACCAGAAACACGAATTTTGTCGCTGTTTTCAATCATCGGAGATTTCGGGAAATCGTCGCCATTGTAACCAACCATTTTTGATTTACCATTGTCGTAAGAAATCTCGATAGCAAAATTTGAACGATCGACTAAAAAAGTACAAGGTTGATCTGGAAGATTTTTTAAAATGTCTAATAAAATTTTCGCTGGAATAGCAATTTTACCAGATTCATTGGCTTCAACTTCCAATTTTGTGCGCATGGTTGTTTCTAAATCTGAAGCAGAAATAGTCAATTCACCATCTACGATATCAAAAAGGAAATTATCCAAAATTGGCAACGTATTGCTAGTGCTAAGCACACCGCTAATACTTTGCAAGTGTCTTAACAACGTGGTACTCGAAACGATAAAGTTCATCTTCTTTTATTCTTTTGATAACAAATATACATTTTTACTTTTTGTTGGCAGATTTTTTCTTCAAAAGCTTTTCTTCATTTCCAACATTTTGAGGTGCTACACCAAAATAAATGTTGCCCATCATCAACGGTGAGAACACAAAATATTGGCATTTCACAAAATCACCTGATGGTAAAACACACCAGAATCTATTCACATCATAAGTCGTGGAATCACCAAAATCATTTACTTCTTTCACGCCTGTACCTTTCATTCGGTACATTTTTAATTTATTTAAATTCCCATTTACTTCTTTTACAGAAAGTTCGCAAAAAGGAGTTGTTTTTTTCAAACTGTCAATTTGTTTTTGACTGAATTCATAATTCACCAATTCGAAGTGGATTTTTTTGTAATTATTCAAATAGCGAACAGCCATGTTGGTGTCGATATTTGGAATTACTTTTCCAACGTGTTTAACTGTATATTGCGTTCCACTTTTTTCTACCGAAAAACTTCTATTTGGAACATCGTTGAATTTCACGTCAACTTTGGCGATATCATCTCTTTCAAGGGCAAAAATGTTTGTACATTTCCAACGTCTTGGATCCGCAAAAAATCTTGGTTCAATGATTCCGCTCAAGCCTTTTACTTTCATAATTACAGGCAAATCACTTTTTTCTTCGGGCGTCTCTAACAACATGTAAGTTCCGTAATGGTCTTGTGTTGAAAAACCGATGTACCATGTTTTTGCCCATTCGCCATTTTGAAAAATCTCCACTTTAATATTGCTCGCGGCCATTCTATTGGTGATGTTTTTTCTTGCTTGTTCAGGCACATAACCTTTGAATTCGATGTTTTTAAATGTTTCCAACATCATATCAACTGGTTGCTGCGTAATGCAATCTCCCTTTGCATCTGTCCAATCATTTCCAGCTGAACGTATTAATTCAAATTTATTATTGTAAGCATCTGTTAAAATAATTTTGTCAATGCTTGTTGTGTCTTCAATTGAAAATTCAAGTAATTCTGTATCGGATTTACCGCTATTTCTAACCAAATTGGTGGCTAAAAAAGCTAAAAAACCGAGAACTACGATGGCAACAACTAAAACAATATTTTTTTTCATCTATTTAATTTTTCTTTTTGAGTCTGACTGTTTATTGCTCAAAATTAATTTTTGGTGTATTTTCTTTTACGTAAATATAGCATCAATCCAGCAAATAATAAAATGATTCCACTTGGAAGAAGCATATTTACAAATTTGTAAAACCCAGCGTGTAGCTGCACTTTATCTTTATCAATTGCATGAATGTCAATTTGTTTACTTCTTAAATCAAGTACAGAATTGTCGCCCATCATGTAATCCACCATATTTTGGAAAAACTCTTGATTTCCATAAATTAAAGGCGGAACACCTTGCATTTGAGCTACAGTTTCATCAAATCTTAATTCATTGAAAGCATTTGGAATGTAATTGTAGCCACCAGACATTTTATCTGGCACTGAATCGTATCTATTTTGAAGAAAAGAACCATTTCCAACCACCAAAACTTTTCCTTCTGCATTGCTTGATTCTAAATATTTTGACGCTTTATTTTTGGCGTAAGCATCCACAATCCTATTTTTGAAATGCGAAGTAAACTTTCCTTCAACCAAACCTGCCAAACACAATTTATTGTTTTCGTCTTCTGGGTCTGGTGCCAATTTTGGATTTTTTCCATAGCTAGCAGGAATCGACAAACTAATCATCGGAGCCAAACCAGTCATCGATGAATTTGTTGAAGAAGTTAAAACGGGAGAAGCCACATTTTCACTATTTCCTACAAATTGTATTTCAGAAGCATATTTTAAAAATACAGGATCGATATTTCTTGCGATTGGATGTTTTGTTTGTGTAGCACGGATATAGAAAAACCAAGGAATAAAACCTTGCTCAGACGCTGGAATTGCTTTTGGCGCACACCTAACATCAAAAACATAATTGTCATTGACTTTGATCCCATAATCGTATAACATTTTATCCAATTCAATATTCGTTCTCGTTGTATGAGCCACACCAGTGCGAAGTAAAGTGTCTTCTTCGAAAGTCAATTTGTCAACAAAACACATCAATCTTCCACCTCGCATCACAAATTGATCAATGATGTATTTATCTTTTTCCGTAAAGGCAGTTTTTGGTCGAGCGATAACCAAACCTCTCACACCATTTAAAGCATCAACTGAATCATTCAAAGTAATGCTTTCAACTGTATAATAAGGAGAAATCAACGTTCTAGCGCGCAGTGTTTGGGCCAAAGTCAATTCTCCATGTCCTTGCAAAAAGGCGATTCTTGGTTTGTTTGTTTGCGTAGCGCGTTTAATTCCACTGATAATCATGTATTCCAAATTATTAATGGAATTTTGAATTTGATCTTCGAAAGAATCATTTAAAGTGTAAAACTTTCCTTGAGGCGTTCCTGGTAAAAATTGAATGTGATTGACTGTACTTCCTCCGTAATCAATTTCAGCACCTGGCCACAATAACAATTGATTTTGCGCACCATCTTTCATGTACATCATTCCCATGGGAACAATTCCTTTTCCTTTGTTGTAGATGGTTTCTTGCATATACAATCTATCCTCTTCAGAGCCAGCCAAAGGATCAACGAAAGTATATTCAATTCTAGAACCTGCGTATTCTTTGAATTCTTTCAGTTTATCTTCAATCGCGTTTTTGAATCTTTGCACCTCAGCAGGAAGATTTCCAGCCAAATAAATTTTGATTGAAACCCTGTCAGCAAAATTCTTGGTATCAGACAAATATTCAATCGTTCCATCAGAAAGAGAATATCTTTTGTCTTCAGTGACATCAAAACGTGTATAAATATATGATCCAATAATGTTAATTAGAACAACAGAGGCAATTAGAATCATTAAAAATGTCCAATTGTAAACTCCTTTAAAAAGTTTCTTTTTTTCCATTTTTTTATTTCTTTAATGATTTAATGACAGTGAGTGCTGAAGCCATAAAAATGGTAATTAGACCCAAAAAGTAAACGATGTCACTCGTATCAATTACACCGCGTTTGATTGAATCATAATGGTAACTGATTCCACAATATTTGATTATTGAATCAAAACTTCCCATCAAACTAAATGAACCAAGC
>JBFYPS010000093.1:0-5938 GCA_041303135.1 Crocinitomicaceae bacterium
ACTAATATCACTAGCCAAGTGCACATATTTCAGTTTTAAAATAATCCAAAAAGTTAAACAAAAACAGATAATTCCATTGATAATTCTTTGATTTTTACTGTTTTTTAATATGATTGTTAGATTCCGCATAGGCAGTTATTTTATATCCTATCGATTGATAAAGAGAGAAATTAAAGCTTGAATTAACCCAGGAGTCAAGCATTTTTTCGTTTCAGAATTGCTCTGAAATTAACGATTAATCCAACAATGGCAATGATTACTGGCCATCCAAGAAGAAACCATTCGTCAGGTTCCTCGATGGTAACAAACCATTTCCAACCTGCAATTCCTCCTTCGAAAGATAAAAACATTGAAAAACCAATGATTCCAAGTAACAATAATATAAAATTAAGTTTTGCTTTTTTTGGAACAACAAAGGAAGTATTGAGGCCAATGAAACCTATGATTCCCAATGATAAAGAAGTCAAGGTAATTATGTTTCTGAAATTTAGAACATTCAATGTAATAACATTATATAGTCCTAGGAAGGAAAAACAAACAAGAATTGACGCAGGAATTAACCCTGTAAATAATAATAATTTATAAATCAGTTCTTTACTCATATTTAATCACTTTATCGGCATTCTGACTACATTTTTATTCATTTGAATCAAATTTCAATTTCCCCTATTCCACTTTCGCCCAACCGCAAAATTTAAATTCAGTTCGTTGAAAGTTTTCGTTTTCCAGATTTACCTCCAATGGAATAATGTAGAATGCAATAAACAACTTCTTGCCAACTTCAATTTGCTGTTCTTTTTCCTTGGTTCTGATTAAAACGGTATCACCATAAAAAGCATTAATTTGAATGGCGTTGTCAAGTTTAACGAAATACCAATCAGGCTCCTTGGAAACAGTCACTCGCTTAACTATTTTCCCTGAATTTGAGAGATAATCAATGGTATAATCGTTATTTGTAAAGCGGTTCAACTTAACTTCAGTACCCACAATTTGGTCATAATTCACTTTTTCTTCTTTTCCCCAATAATTTATCGGTGCCCATTCGCCTTTGTTTAAAGTGAATTTGCTTAAATTCCCTACTAAAAAAATAAGCAAATAAGTACCTGAAGAAATGGAAGAAAATAGACCGTCGTTAGCAACACTGGGACTGAATTTAAATGCAAGTGCCACATATTCAAACAATAAAACTCCCGCCAAAGAATAGAGCAAATAGTCTTGAATCTTTTCACCATTTATAGAAATGTCTTTGTCGTAAAAAGCAGATTGATTTAAAGCATTGTTTTTAAATGAATTCCACATAAACATACTGGCTAACAAGAATATAAAGGTTAAAGAACTGAAAGTACTTGCTGATTTATTGATAAGCCAAAAATCATAAAATCCGTGTGCAAGGGAAGCTAAGAGAAAAAAGACGATAAAATTCAAATATTGATTTCTGTGTCTTTTGTATTTATTTAGGATGAGTCCATAAGCAATAATCGAAGAATCAAACATGTGAGAAACAACCGCTGTTAATGCGCGACCGTGGATTATTTGCAAATTGTGTTCACTGAAATAAATGATATTTTCAATAAAAGCAAAACCCAGTGCAGATAAGGAAGCATATAAAATATAATCAAATGGTTCATTGATAATTTTGGAAAATCTAAGGATAATCAAGAGCGGAATTATTTTTACAAATTCTTCAATTGCTCCGATTCCAAAGACACAATAAAAGAAATCATTGATTAGATTTCCATTTAATTTAAATCCCAAAACTAATTTATTGAAATCAGTTAAAGGAAAAGTCAGAAAGCAAAAAAACATGCCCAACGAAACAGCAAAAATTATATTGCGCCATTTTTCAACGTCAAAAATGTCAATTTTCCTCAAATACATGATCCAACTTCCCATGATTAAAAATGCGGCGAGAAATCCCCAAATGTTGAAATCAGAAAAAACTTTTTTGATAATGTGTTTCGAGTAGTCAACAAGTTGAAAATTATTGAAATAAATGGATTGTTCAACTCTTGAGGGAATGTATTTCAGCGCTTCTTTATTCTTCAAAAGCTGGTTAATTTCTTTGGTTTTACCTTGATCAAATAAAAGTTCAAAGAGATTTACATAAGCTCCTTCTACATTTCCTCTATTTTCAATTTCTTTTCTGAAATAAATTTCTGCTTGTTTGGTTGAATCCAATTGGATGTAAACGTTACCAATAGAATTGTTCAAGTATTTGAGATCTGTGTTTTTAACTTTACGAAATTCAGTTAGTGCCCAATTGTAGTTCTCAAAATTTACTGCGATTAATCCTCTCCCATAATTGCCTAAGTCAACTAAACTGCTATCGGATGATTCTGCCAACGCATTGTAAAAAATCTGGATTGGTTTGTCATCACGGTGATTTTCAGTGTATTTTCCAACCTTTTTCTTGGCTGGAATATTAAAATGCATATGGATATACTGATAATGCTTTTCAATATTAAAAGTATCTTTTAAAAGAATTTGCAGCAAGGTTTGTTCTGCTAATTCAGGTTGGTTTGATTTTTCTTCAAACTGAGCTTTGTCAGTAAGCTTTTTAAAAGTTGGGGTGCCAAGGAATTTGTTTACAAGTACAATTACCAAAATAAATGTCCCAATGGTTATGTAAATTGATTTTTTCACGATGTTTAATTCATTTTAGTTGTTGCACTTGCTTTTCAATGTTAGGTGATAAATGTATTGATTTTTTGCTTTTGAATGGACTTTACTTGGTTTTATTTTAGAAAGCTAGGATTGATTATAAATTTGTAATTATTGTTCAATGATTTTTTTTTGCATTGTTTAGTTGAATGTTCCAATTTTTACTTTACAGATAATACTCAATTACTCAAATAATTCTAACAACAAATCAAGTTCATTTGCATTGTCTTTGGTTATTGTAAAAAAATATTTTGTCTGCCAACTTTGGGTTTTCTGGGCTTGTTTATTTGTTACCTTGTCCCAAGGTGGATAAACTCTTATACCTCGTTTTCCCGCTTTGCCGTTATTTGAAATAATTCCCTGTTCTGCCAAAACAGATTTTGGAAAAATAAATTGTCCGAAATTGTCGCTACTTTTTGATGCAATGATGATAAAATCAAAGTCGTCCGAAATACTGAAAGGTTCAGTCTCTCCGTTTCTATTTCTTTTCCAAATGGTTACAAACTGACCTGTTTTTGTAGGCGTAATTTTAGAAACACGATATTGAATTTTTTTTGCATTCAGTTCAAATGAACAAGCGCCATATTCTGCACTTTCCAGATTTTGTTTAAAATTGGAAAATTCAAATCCACATCTATCAAATAGGAATTCTTTTGCTACTTGCAGCTCGCTTTGCATGGATTTTGTTGTGTTTTTAATTTTCATTTGAGTATTTTTCAAGATTTGTTCTCGAATATAATTCTTGCTTAATTTTTTTCTTTACTAAGTTCTTTTTCCAGTTTTAAAAGTTCTTGTTTATCGTATTCAATCACTTTGCCTTTGGGATAGCATTTATTCAGAAAATCAACCAAAGAATAAACATTTTCTCTGTAGCAATTTGAAATAGATCCACTTAATTCTTTGTTTTTAATACTTGCATTGATATAAAATCTTGGCCAACCCATTGGGAGATAATAACCTTTTGGACTGTGTGTTCCCAGTGAATCAATCTTTGAAATGATGCTTCCTAATTCAGCGGTTAAATTATCATCCATTGCATAAGATTCAACAGTATCATATTTGAACATGCTATCAACATGCAACATCCCAACTTGCAGGATTTTATTAATGACAAACAATGAATTATGATTGATTTCAAAAATTTTATAATTGACAAAAATGTTTCCAGATCCTTGAGGTATTGAAATCCTCAATATTGGATTTAAGTCCGACTTTACAGATTCTTCTGACTCTCGTTTACGCTTGTTATTAAAGCAAGAGAATGTTACACAAATTAATAAAATGGAAAGCAATAGAAAAGCAAATTTATTCATCGCATAAAGCTTAAGTTGGTAGTAAAATTATTCTTTTTTAATGCTAGTAAATTTTTACAGTTTTAAAGTTGTTCTCTACATCAATAGTAAGTAATAATTCTTGTTTGACGACTAACAAGCTTTGAAATTCCATTCTCTCTAAAAAAGGTTTCCATTTCGCGCCAATTGTCATGTTCATCTCTTTTTTTATGCACGTAATAGATTATTCCACCTGTTGAATATTTCAGTTTATCCAACTCACCCTTTGAATTATAAAAGTGATATGCAGTGTAGTTGATTATCCCCGCACCATTTAGATAAACAATTGAATCAATCAATAGATTTTTTGAATAATAAATTTCAAATGAATAGTTCTTATGACCATTTTTGGCATTGTATTCCGTTCCTTTTGTTCTTAAACCTTGTTCATTTCTTTCATATTGATAACGAGTATGATAGGAGCTATCAAAATCACAAATAATTGTACATGTATCAAATCCCAGGTTGTCGAAATAATAGTAACTGATGGTTTTATTGGTAGAATCGATTAAATGTGTTGTTATTTTCTTCACCCGCTTTTCCATTCCGTTGAAAACTTGGAACACATTTTCTCTTTTCTGAATCAAGGTTGTATCAAGATATTCCCATTCAAGTTCACAATTGCCATCCTGATTGTATTTAGTAACAATACTATTTTCAGATCCAAATGTAAAACTACTTGAATCATATTGAATGGTTTTTGCAGAAACACTTTTCACTTGCCCCTTTAGATTTGAAAAATACAAGTCATTATATTTTGTCTGACTGAAAACCAAAGTTTCGGAAATCATCATTACAAAAATTGAAATAAAGCGAATGTGATTTTTCATTCAATTAAACGTGCTAAATTAAGCCTATTTCAAGGCAAAGGATTTTGATTTTGCAAATTAAGGAAAGTCAAAATAAAATAATCAAATTTGACCTTTATATATTGGGTCAAAATCCACCATCCACTCTATTCCATATTTGTCTCTAAACATGCCAAAATAAGAACCCCAAGGACTGTCTTCCATCGGCATTTCGATTTGTCCGCCTGCTGAAAGTCCGTTGAATAATTTATCTGCTTCTTCTTTGCTTTCGGCACTGATGGAAATTTTGCTTCTGTTTTCGTTTTCATTGGTTCGCCCCATTATTTCTGGAACGTCATTGGCCATTAAAACGTTTTTTCCGATAGGCAAAGCGATGTGCATTATTTTATTTGCTTCATTTTCAGCAACAGGAAATTCTTCGCTAGCCATATCTTTGAAACGCATAATCGTTGCAAACTCACCGCCAAATACCGATTTGTAAAAATTGAAAGCTTCTTCGGCATTTCCGTTAAAGTTGATGTGAGGATTTATTAATGCCATAATTTTTATTTTAAAATTAGTTATTATCTTTTTTTTGCAAAAAATAGTCATTCGACTTTTTACTTTTCAAATTTAACCTTTTATCAATTTGAAATATTCTTCCCTGACATCTTCGTCAATTTCAACGCCACCTTGTCCTCCGTATAATCGATCATTTCTATCCTTTCTCGGACCTGAAATCCAGAATTCGTCTCCATTGTCAACATCGACATAGTTGGATTTGAAACCATTCCCTTTCAGACTTTGGAATTTTCGATTTCTGTAATAAAGCGTTTTGCCTGTTTTTGAAAAGTAAACCCTGCCGATTCTTGCGTCACCTTCAAGTCCAGAAGATTTATCCTCAACATACATGATTCTTGAATTTTCCAATTTGAATTCTGCAGGCAATTCATGTGAAGTGTTTTCGCTATCTGTTTTCATTATGCTCGTTTATTGGGGAAATATCAAAATTGCATTTAAATACTTGACAAATAATTTAATCCTAATATTGACTCCCATTAATCAGAATTCTACTGAAATACACACAATCAACCGCTATTCCATCTTTTTTTGCAGGTGTCCAATCAACCTCAGTTGCTTTGATAATTTCCGCAATAT
>JBFYPS010000094.1:0-5632 GCA_041303135.1 Crocinitomicaceae bacterium
TTCAATTTCTTGATTTTTTGGCCACAACATTAAAAACACCAAAACGGTTGCTGCAACTGCTAAAATGGTTTGATACAATGGAATGCGCATGGCTAATAATGGTGTTGCTTTTTTCGCAGGCAATATCAAAGGCTTTGGATCGGTATTTTCTTCAAAAATATCGGTTGCTTCAATCAAAATTTGGCGTTGAAAATGATATTCGTCTTCAGTCATCTGTAACAAAACAAATTGCATTTCTTCACCAGTCAATTGATTCCAGTTTTTAGACTCAATTAAATCGAATAATTTTTCTGAGTTTTTGTCAATTTCTCTTTCCATATCAATTCATTTTAAATAAGTTATTTTCATATCTCGGATCAAATTCTTTGAGCAATTCTGCCATTTTTTTTGTTGCGTAAAACAAGCGAGATTTGACCGTTCCGACAGATGTTTCCGTAATTTCTGCAATTTCATTCAGACTGAATTTTTCCATATATCTTAAAATAAAAGTCGTTTTATGATGCACTTCTAGTTGCGTCAAACTTGCTTTATAAATCAACTTAAATCTTTCTTTTTCAGACAAATCATCGCTGTAAACAGCTTTTGAATGCAATTCATATTCATCAGTAGAAATGCTTTGGAAAAACGGTTTTCGGTATTCAGATTTACACATGTTACTCGCAATGGTAAATATCCACGTGTAGAATTTTTTGTCTGTATCGAATAAATGCTTTTTTTCGATGATTTTCAAGAAAATGTCTTGCACAAAATCTTGCGCTTTTTCTTGGTCATTTTGCAACATTTTGATAAAATAGCCCAGCAGTTTTTTGCTATATCTCTCGTGAAGAATAGTCAATGCAGGATGGGAATGATGGACAATGATTTCAACCATCAGTTCCTCATCGCTGCATTTTCTATATTGATTGTTGCTACTCAATTTTCTATTCTTCAATAATTTCCATTACAATTCTAAATCCGATTCCTGGATCAGCACCGTTATAAGTTGTTTTTTTCTGAAAATCACTTTCTTCAAAGGTATTATACCAAGAACCACCTTTGGCAATTCCTTTGATGTTAATCATTTCCGCAACGTTCCCAGTCATGTTGAAGAATCCCAATTTGTTGGCTAAATAGGAACTGACTAGCGCTGTATAAAATGCACCATCTTCAAAAAAGGTATTGTTTCCAGTTTTGATATTGACCATATAGCAACCTTTTTCATTTTTTACATCGTCTTTAGTGAAAGTAGATTTGGCATTTTCATTTCCAGCACCTGCAGCATATTTCCATTCGTTCTCTGTTGGTAAACGGAAAACAACCTTGGTATATTTTCTTTTGCGCTGTAAATTGTATTGTTCTGTTAACCACGCACAATATGCAATTGCAGCTTCGTGTGAAATATTGACAACTGGATAATTTTTATAAGCCGGATGCCAATGGTAGTTTGATTCCATCGGTTCGTTTGTCGATTTAGGAAATTTCTTCATCCATTGACTAGAATCGTAAACAATCATTCTGTACAAATCCAATTGTTTAGATCGAAGCGTATTGTCTAAAAACTTTTGGTAATCTTCATTGGTCGTCTCATATCTACTCATCTTCACTTTATTGGAGATTTGTATCATGTTTGCTTCAATCGCCTTAGAATCTAATAATGCAGTTAGAAATGTCGGATTAGATTTACTTTGACTTAAAAACTCAAATATTTCCGTTTGTTGTCCTGAACTTTCACTTATCGAAAGAATCATTGGTTCTAGAGCTTTCATTTTGTAAAACGCTTCGCTTTCTTGATAATGCTTGTAAAGTTTTAGCATCGAAGGAATGTATGTTTCATCAAAATATTTAGCATGGTTGTTCATTTGATGAAAAGAGAAGTCTTGTTTTAAATAGTCCAATAAATAACGACCTTCATAGTTGCGCTGAATGATGGAAATATTGTCAAATTCATCTTCACTGTATTTGTAACTCAATCCTGTTAAAAATAGATTCTCTGCAAACTTTTTCTCAAAGTAAGAAATCGCTGTGGTAGAAACATATACTGGAATTCCCACTTTGTTTTTGAGAATGTGTTCAAATACAATTTCTTGATTTTTGCTCAAATCTTCTTCTGGACCTTTGTTTACTTTGATGTCAAGCGCAGGAATATGTAATTCTTGAAAGAGTTTGTTTCTGTATTCGTCGTCAGTGATTAAGTAGCAATTGACAACAGTCACATCTTCTCGAAAATTTTTGGCTCCTTGCACAGTCCAACCAGCATATGTATCATTGTCTCCTGCTGTAAAGACAATTGCATTTTGGTCCAGTTCTGAGAGTAAATTATAACCCCAATTCAATAAACTCGCTGGCAAATCATTGGCTAAATACAATTGATTCGCGAATTGTTTGAACTTCGTTTTGTCTCGTCGTATCTCATATTGAATCATAATATCATCATAAGCACGAACATCGTTGGGGTCAATTTCATAGGCTTTCATCAAGAATGGGAGCAATTCAGGATTGTTGCCTCCGTCCCACCATTTCATATGATTGGCTTCAAAACTATTCGGAATCACTTTATATGCTTCTTCGACGATTTGATTTCCTTGTTTGATATATTCCTCCTTTTTTTTGGCAGAACCTTCAGGATCTTTTGCATCGTAACAAGAATTTCTCATTGCTCGCGTGGCACTGTAATAGTTGTACCAAGCATTGGCGTTCATTTTGTTTTTTACAGTTTCTTCTTTCCACAATTTTTGTTGTGTCAAATACCAATCCATGGATCTTTGCTCACGGGCAACACTGTAAACAGTTTCTGGTTTTTGTGCTTGTAATACGATTGATTGCAAGCAAAATAAAACAAAAAAGATTTTTTTCATACTTTCGATTTTAATAAAAACAGGTGCACCTCGTTTTCTGCGTTCGAAAGTAATACTCAACGGACCTTCAAAGGTTCATTGAAACATAAAAAAAAGATTTTTTAGTATTCTACCAAACTTCTTCCAGTCATTTCCATCGGTGCTGCCATTCCCATGCGATTCAAAATCGTGGGTGCAACATCTGCTAAAATTCCATTATTCAGTTTCAAGTGATTTTCTGTTACCAAAACTACTGGCACAGGATTCAATGAATGCGCTGTATTCGGTGAACCATCAGGATTTATTGCAAAATCTGCATTTCCATGATCGGCAATGACTAAGAATTCATAGCCTAATTTTTGTCCACATTCAACCACAGCTTTCAGACAAGAATCTACCGTTTCCACCGCTTTCACGATTGCTTCGTAAACACCGGTATGACCAACCATGTCTGGATTGGCAAAGTTTAGACAGAAAAAATTTGGTTTGTCTGTTTCCATGCTTTTGATGATCGTGTCTCGTACGCCAAAAGCACTCATTTCAGGTTGTAAATCGTATGTCGCAACTTTAGGAGAATTGACCATCAAGCGCGTTTCATCTCTGAAAGTTTCTTCCCTTCCACCACTGAAAAAGAAAGTTACGTGTGGGTATTTCTCCGTTTCAGCGATGCGTACTTGGGTGCGATCTAGTTTTGAAAGCACTTCACCCAAGGTATTTTGCAAATTGTCTTTGTCGAAAATGACATGCACGTTTTTATAAGTTGCGTCGTAATTTGTCATTGTAAATAAATGCAAATCAAGCGCATGCATATTGAATTCATGAAAATCTTTTTGTGTCAAAGTTGTCACGATTTCACGCGGTCTATCGGTTCTAAAGTTGAATGAGATCAATACATCTCCGTCTTGAATCGTAGTAATTGGATTGCCGTTTTCAGTAATAACAGCAGGTTCGATAAATTCATCCGTAATGTTTGCCGCATACGCAGTTTCGATGGCTTCACTTGCAGAATGAAATGCTTGACCAGTTCCGTGGACCATCAAATCGTAGGCTTTTTTCACTCTTTCCCAACGGCTATCACGGTCCATAGCATAATAGCGACCGATTATAGAAGCAATTTTCCCGGTAGTTTTTGCGATATTTTGTTCCAATTCTTGGATGAATCCCAATCCACTTTTTGGGTCGCAATCACGACCATCTGTAAATGCGTGTATGTAAACTTTTTTCAATCCATAAGTATGTGCCATTTCACACAAAGCATAAATGTGTTCTTGCGAAGAATGCACGCCACCCTTGGAAACCAAACCCATTAAATGCAAAGCTACATCGTTCTTTTTGGCAGTTTCCATGGCTAAAATCAGCGCTTCGTTTTTGAAAAATTCTTTTTCACGAATGGATTTATTGATGCGTGTCAATTCTTGGTACACAATTCGTCCAGCGCCGATATTCAAATGCCCTACTTCAGAATTTCCCATCTGACCTTCAGGTAGACCAACGTCTTCGCCGCAAGTTTTCAATTGCGCAGTTGGGTATTTGGCCATTAACGCATCCATGAAAGGAGTGTTCGCATTGTAAACCGCATCCGATTTAGAATGATCACCGATTCCCCAACCGTCTAAAATGATTAAGCCAAAGTGATTGGTCATTTCCATAAATATTTTAAATTACTGAATATCATAATGTTATTTCAAAAATAGAGCCTGTTGGTTTATTCGGTAAATAATTCAATTTTCCGCCATTCAATTTGGTAAATTCAGCAGCGATGAACAAACCCAAACCGGTTCCTTTTTGAGAGCGTGTTTCTTCGTTTTCAATTCGAAAAAACTTTTTAAAAATGTCTTTTTGTAAATCAGCAGGAACGCCTGGACCATTGTCTTTCGTTCCAAATTTTACATGGTTCAATTCTCGTTTCAAGAAAACAGTAAATTGCTCTGAATTGGAAGCATATTTTAAACCGTTTTCTATCAAATTTCTCAAGATTGTTTTGATCATGAATGCATCTGCCTCAATTTTCACAGCAACTTGATTTTCAAAAACAATCCAATTTTTTCCTGAAGTAATGTTGTAATTATCAATTAATTGCTGAATCAATTCATTTAGATCAATCCATTCTTTGTGCAATTTTAACGTGCGATTTTCCAATCTTGTTGCAGTTAAAATTGATTCCACAATTTCCTCCAATCGCTGATTTTCGATAATGGCTTTTTGCAACATTTCTTCTCTTTTTTCAGTCGAAAAATCACGCTTAATTAAAGTTTGTAAATACAATTTTGTAGAAGCCAAAGGTGTTTTTAACTCGTGCGTAACGGAAAGTAAAAAATTGCTTTGTCTTTCTGAAAGTTGTTGATCTTTTTTGATAGAAAGTTTGATGCGCCAAAGTCCGAAAAGTAGAATTGAGAAGAAAACAACACCTTCACCCACAATCATGATGGCTTTGTTATTGGCTTTTCCGTTTACAGCCTGCAATTCATTGGTAATTTGAATCAAGTGAAACCCCCACCAAGCAAACTGCAAAACGACATATATTCCAAGAATATAAAAGAATAATGCCGTCTGTTTTTTCATTTTTTATTGCTGATTTTTAAGAACAAAATTACGCAACAAAAACCGTGCTAAAATGTAAATTATTTGTTAAAAAAAGATATTAGGACAGTAGGATATTAGAACAATAGATATTAGGATGTTATGATATTAGGATTTTAAGACTTTCAATTTTCTTGAGATTTTGAGATAATCTAGAGTTGAGAAGCAACCGAAAGAATTCAGTCCTAAAGTTGCACAGCAACGACTCTTAATATCTTAAAATCCTAATATCTTAAAGC
>JBFYPS010000095.1:0-4093 GCA_041303135.1 Crocinitomicaceae bacterium
AAGCACTTCCCCAATGATTTCCTAAGTATTTTCCGCCAGCTCTCAAAATCCACAAAGCACCCAAAATGGCAACAATGCTAAACATCAATGGGAAATACCAACCAAAAACATAAGAGAAAAAGGTAATGAAAATCAAGGCAATTGGAACAATGTATTTATTGTCTTTGGAAGTATTTGGTACAATTCTGCGTTGCGAAATAAAAATCCAAACTACTAAATAAAGCAATACAATATCTTTCCACAAGGATTCTTTTGGGGTCAAGGAACGACCAATTGAACCTTTCATCGCATCACCAAAACAGCCACAATCTGAAACACATTGCGGTTGTTTCATTTCATCTACCACGAGTTCGCCATCGGTTTTCGAGACAATCTTTATCTCCTTATTGGTCTTGGCTTCTTCCATTTTAATGGTGGCGATTTCACTTTTGAGTTCATAAGTATCTCTATCAACAAATTTCTTGTTGGAATCGCAATTTGCTGTGTGCCAAGTTAAAAAAGTAAAAAATAACATCATCAACACCAACAACCAAGAAACCGTTTTCACTTTTCCGCCAATTAACACCAAAACACCTAAAACGATTTCAGCGATGCAAATGATAACGCTCAACCAAAGGGCGAAAGGAATTAACCATTCTAAAGAAAAACCGGGTGCACCAAACCATTCTTTGATTCTAAATGCCAAGGCACCATCTTCGAAATATTCTTCCAATTTGTAGCTAAAACCCAAAGGATCATTCGCTTTTATCAAACCAGAAACGATGAAAAGTCCACCGACAAGCACTCTTGAAACGTAAGACATGAAAAGTCTTCCTTTCAAAATCACCAAACCAGCGACACTGATTCCCATCATTAAAAATCCAGAAATGACCAACAGCCATTTGCTGTTTTCAAAATTTTCATGAAAACCCATTGTAACCAAAGTCAATCCCCCAAGATTGATCAAAATAAACAATGCATTAAATACAAACGATTGTCCTTGAAGTGTGTATGTATTCTTCATATTTAATTATTTTATATTTTTATTTAAAAATCAATTGTTTTGTTGCTGTTCATCCAAATGAATCAATGCAAAAACTGCGTAATTTAACATATCAAAATAGTTGGCATCAATGCCTTCACTCATAATTGTTTTCCCTAAATTATCTTCGATTTGTTTCACTCTCAAAAGTTTCATCAAAATCAAATCAGTCAATGAACTTACACGCATGTCTCTCCAAGCTTCGCCATAATCGTGATTTTTGCGTTCCATCAATTCAAAAGCTTCTTTGCTGTAATGATCGTAAAATTTCAATGCTTCTTCTGGTGCTAATTCTAGATTAGAATTTTCTTTTTGTTCCAACTGAACCAGCGCCATGATGCAATAATTGATAATCGCTCTAAATTCATCATCAATTTCTTCCCCAACTTTACTGATTCCAGTTTCTTGCAAGGTACGAATTCTTTGCGCTTTGATAAAAATTTGATCTGTCAAAGAAGAAGGTCTCAAAATTCTCCAAGCTGTTCCATAATCTTTCGTTTTCTTTGAAAAAATATCTCTACAAGCTGAAATGACTTTCGTATATTGTTGCGATGTTTGTACCATTGTTTGTATTATGCCAAAAATAAGCGTTGAAGATAGTTATTTTCATTCAAAAAATAGCATTCGAATAAGTGATAATTTATTTAGTCTTGCTGTTCCAAAAGTAATGGGAATCATAAATTGTACTCCTGACTCTTTTTATGAAGGGAGTAGATATGAGACTATTAAAGGGATTTTGACCCAAACTGAGAAGTTCATTTCTGAAGGAGTGGACATCATTGACGTCGGTGGATATTCGACTCGACCGGGTGCTTTTAACATACCTTTAACAGAAGAAATCGAAAGAACACAAAAATCTATCGCTGCAATTCGCAAAGAATTTCCTGAAATTATAATTTCCATCGACACTTTTCGAGCGCAAGTTGCGAAAGAAGCATTGGACGCAGGCGCAAATTTGGTCAACGATATTAGTGGTGGAGAAATTGAACCTGAAATTTGGAATGTTGTTGCGCAATACAACTGTCCTTACATCTTGATGCACATGCGAGGAACGCCGCAAAATATGCAAGAATTTACAACGTATGATTCTCTTTTCAAAGACATTGCAGCTTATTTTTCAACCAAAATAAATGCCTTGAAAAAATTGGGAATTCACGATGTTATCATCGATCCAGGATTTGGTTTTTCGAAAACCTTGGAACAAAATTATGAATTGCTCAACACTTTGTCAGATTTGCAGTTTTTGGGTTGCCCAATTTTGGTCGGATTTTCAAGAAAATCAATGATCTACAAAAAATTGGGAATTTCCGCGCAAGATGCGTTAAACGGAACAACGATTTTGAATACCAAAGCGATTTTGAATGGAGCTAAAATTTTGAGGGTTCACGATGTGAAGGAAGCGAAGGAAGTGATTCGGTTGTTGCAATAGATGAATTTTGTTGACAGATTATTGGCTTCAAGATTCTTTCAACATCGGAAACAAATTCCATTTATGAAAACCACACATCAGTAATAATCTCAGCGCCCGCTGTTTCGTTTACGCGTTGGATGATGATGCTTTTGCCATACAACAATTCTTCACGCATAACGGAGGAATCGATTTCAAGGTGCAAAATTCGATTTCTGATGTAGATGTTTTTCGTGCGTAAAAACACAGCGCGCCCCATCATTTCTTCCCATTTGGAAAGTACATCGATTTCTTTCATTTTTCCGTCCCAGCCATAAGCGTGCATCAATTTGTCGATCGCATCGCCCAAAGTAGTTTGATTTTTTACTCTTTTATCTTCCTCATTCATAAATCACTTCTTGAAAGGTACTTGAATCTATGTTGAAAATCTGGTATTCCATGTCTATTTTGCTAAAAACCGCTTTGATTCGTTCTGATTCTGTGTCGGTTACCAACACTTGACCGAAAACGTGATCAGAAACCAATGACATTAATTTCTCGACGCGTTGGTGGTCCAATTTGTCGAAAATATCATCCAACATCAACACTGGTTTTTTGTCTAAATGTTTCTTCAACCAATCAAACTGCGCCAATCTCAAAGCGATTAAAAATGATTTTTGTTGTCCTTGAGAACCAAATTTCTTCACTGGATGACCTTTGATGGTAAACAACAAATCATCTTTGTGTGTTCCGCCGGTAGTGAATTGACTTTGAGAATCTTTCCTGCGATTTTGCTCCAACAATTCTTCGAAAGAATAGTCGTTCAATGCAGAGCGATATTCCAATTTCACGACTTCAGATTCTTCACCAATAAATTGATAATAAGACTGAAAAACGGGAATAAATTCTTCCAAAAACGCTTTTCTACGCTCGTGAATTGCTTTTCCAGCGTGAATCAATTGGGCATCCCAAACATCCATGCTTTCGCGTTCGAAAAAACCGTTTTCATAAAAATGTTTGAGCAAGGCATTTCGTTGGTCCAAAATTTTAGTGTAGCGCACCAAATAATCCAGGTATTTTCGGTCGAATTGCGAAATTATTCCATCCATCCAACGGCGACGAACTTCGCTACCTTCAGCAATTAAATCTCTGTCATACGGCGAAATAATCACGGACGGAAAACTACCGATATGATCTGCCAATTTTTCGTATTCTGCTTTGTTTCGCTTGAAGATTTTCTTCGCGCCCGCTTTCACGCCGCAATAAATTTCCGTTTCTTTATCTTCCTCTTGCCAAGTGCCTTGCACCACAAAAAACTGCTCGTTGAAACGGATATTTTGTTTGTCAACAGGATTGAGGTAAGATTTGCACATACTCAAATAATGCACCGCGTCCAACACATTGGTTTTCCCAGCGCCATTCTTTCCCACAAAGCAATTAATTCCCTCATTGAGCTCAAATTCAGCTTGCGCGTAATTCTTGAAATTAATTAAAGAAAGGGATTTTAAATGCATGTCACAAAGTTAACTTAAACGCTTGTAAAGCGAAATAAAAATTTGGTTTTTATTTGTGGTTGAGCTTTTGGTGGGAAATGAGGATTTTGTTGAAAATTGAGGGTTAAAATATTTCAAATTGAATTGAAAATTCGCGACATTGCAGTTTGAAATTCAAGCAGAAATCTTTTA
>JBFYPS010000096.1:0-10086 GCA_041303135.1 Crocinitomicaceae bacterium
AGGCACGGGAACGCGCATTCCGCAACCGCCCATCTTGCCTTCTAATTCAGGGAAAATCTTGGTCAATGCTTTAGCAGCGCCGGTTGAAGTTGGTACAATCGACAATGCTGCAGCACGTGCACGACGCAAATCTTTGTGTGGCGAATCATGCAAACGTTGATCTGTTGTATAACTGTGAATCGTTGTAATGTATGCACTTTCAATTTCAGCCAATTGCATGAGAACTTGCACCAAAGGTGCCGCAGAATTGGTGGTGCAAGAAGCATTGGAGATTATCAAATCACTCGAATCAATGATTGAATCATTCACACCGAGAACAATCGTTTTCGTTTCGTCTTGCGCAGGCGCGGACAAAATCACTTTTTTCACGCTTCCTTTTAAATGCGCTGAGGCTTTTTCTTTGGTTAAAAAAAGTCCTGTTGATTCCAACACATATTCAACGCCATAATCCGACCACGGAATATTGGCAGGTTCTTTTTCTTGGGTAAAAACAATTTTCTTTCCAGAATCGAAAATCAAGGCATTTCCCGAAATCGTGAAATTTTCTTTCAATCCTCCATGTACACTGTCATATTTGAACAAATGTGCCAAAGTTTCAATAGGTGCCAAATCATTTACGACTGCCACATTCAAATTTGGTTGTTGCAAACTCAATTTTGTAAAATATCTACCAATTCTACCAAAACCGTTTACACCAATTGTCTTTAATGATTTTGTCATCTGTTGAAATTTGTTTGTGTTCTAATTTTTTCCAAATGTACATTTTTAAGTAGATATCGAAATAATGAAATATATAAATCATGTTAATCGAACCTAAAATTAAATATTAAACGCTTTTTTTTTCAACAGAAAATACACTTTGTTAAACAGCTAAATATCTATAAAACCTAAAGTTGTATGATTTTCAAAAAAAACAAATAGAAAGAAAATTGTTGATATCTCAAACATTCAATAATGTGGGTCAAAATTGTCAATTTAAAACAATTTAAAAAGCTAATTTTGTAGCAGAAAATCGATAAATCAAAATATGGAGACTTTAGAATTAGAAAAAATTGCTTCACAAGTAAGAAGAGACATTTTAAGAATGGTTTCAGCTGTAAATTCAGGTCACCCAGGTGGTTCTTTAGGTTGCGCGGATTTCTTAACAGTCTTGTATTTTGACATTATGAATCACAATGCTTCCAATTTTTCAATGGATGGATTGAATGAAGACATTTTCTTTTTATCCAACGGCCACATTTCTCCAGTTTGGTACAGTGTTTTGGCTCGAAGTGGTTATTTTCCTGCAAGCGAATTGGGAACTTTTAGAAAATTAGGATCGCGTTTGCAAGGTCATCCAAGTACTGACAAAAAATTGCCTGGAATCAGAATGGCTTCAGGATCATTGGGTCAAGGACTTTCAGTGGCAGTTGGAACGGCAAATGCTAAAAAATTGAACAACGATAAATCTTTGGTTTTCACACTTCACGGAGATGGTGAATTACAAGAAGGTCAAATTTGGGAAGCGTTGATGTACGCAGCAGCTAACAAAGTGGATAATTTAATTGCAACAATTGATTATAATGGAAGACAAATCGATGGAGACGTTGACGATGTGCTTTCTTTGGGAAATCTGCATGCAAAATTCACAGCATTTGGTTGGGAAGTGTTGGAAATGGATGGACACAACATCGACGAATTAAAATCAACACTTCGCAAAGCGATTTCAATGTCAGGAAATCAAAAACCAATCGTCATTATTATGAAAACGGAAATGGGTCAAGGTGTTGATTTCATGATCGGAAGTCACAAATGGCATGGTGTTGCACCAAATCCTGAGCAATTGGCAAACGCGTTGGGTCAATTGACTGAAACTTTAGGTGATTATTAAGCGAATGAATTTTTTGGAACGATTCATGTATCTTTCAGATAATTAGTCGTTACAAGTACATTCAAACCAAAATAAAAAGATTGAAAAAACTGTTTTTCATATTGATACTTTTGATTTCTGCTTCTTCTTGGAGTCAGGAAAGACTGACTAGAATTCTCTTTATTCTAGACGCATCAAACAGTATGAATGCAAAATGGGGCGATCAATCAAGAATTGAAGCAGCGAAAGAATTGCTTTCAAAAACGGTTGACAGTTTGGTTGGAACACCCAATTTAGAAATTGCATTGCGAGTTTACGGACATCAATCTCCTATCACAGCAACCTACCAAGATTGTTCTGATACCAAATTGGAAGTTCCTTTTGCCAAGAATAATTACAGTGCTGTAAAAAGTAAATTGGCTTCTATTTATGCCAAAGGAACAACGCCTATTGCACGTTCGTTGGAAGCTGCAGCGGAAGATTTTCCAGACATGAATTCTAGAAATATCATCATTTTGATTACTGATGGTTTAGAAGCTTGTGATAACGACCCTTGTGTGATTGCTAAAAAACTGAAAGACAAAGAAATAAACGTAACACCTTTCGTAATCGGTCTTGGATTGGATTTATCTTACTTGGAAAAATTCAAATGTATTGGTGAATATGCAGAAGCTGAAACAAAATCGGCTTTCAAAAATGTTTTGACTAGTATTGTGACCAAAACATTGGTGAATTGCACCACACAAATCAATTTGAATGACATCAATGGAAAACCAGTTGAAACTGATGTAACAATGTTTTTGTATCATGCTGGTACAAAAAATGTGAAATATACAATGGTGCACACCTTGAATAAATCTGGAAATCCTGACACCTTATTGATTGATCCTAATTTCAAATATGATTTGGTGGTCAACACCATTCCAAGGGTTGAAAAAAAGAACATCACCATTCAAAAAAACATTCACAATACGATTGTAGTGGATGCGCCACAAGGTTATATCAAAGTTCGCTTATTGAATGCAACAAAAAGTTTTACGGTTGAATCTCGCATCATGCAAGCTGGAAAACCTGCGACTTTGAATGTACAACAAGCCAATAATTCTGAGAAATACATAGTTGGAAAATATGACGTCGAAATCCTTACTTTGCCTAGAATTTATACCACAATTGATGTAACACAAAGTGCGACAACAAACATTGATGTTCCTGCACCAGGAACTTTGAATTACAAGTTAGCGGCGCCAATGGCAGCACAAATTTTCGTTTTAAACGCAACTGGTGTTTGGGAGTGGGTTTGCAACTTGGATCCAACAACGACTTCAGGAAATTGGAATCTACAAGCAGGAAATTACAAGGTTGTTTACAGACAAAAACAATTGAAATCAACTGCATTTACATTTGAAAAAGAATTTAAAATTTATTCAAACAAAACATATACGTTGAATTTATAACTTAAAAAAAATGATTGAATTTGAAATTTTCGGGAACAAAGATACCCGTTCAGGATTTGGAGAAGGATTACAAGAACTAGGTCAAAATAATCCAAATGTTGTTGGACTTTGTGCTGATTTAATTGGCTCTTTGAAAATGGATGCTTTCAAAAAAGAAAATCCAGATCGCTTTTTTCAAACTGGTATTGCTGAAGCAAATATGATTGGAATTGCTGCTGGTATGACCATTGGAGGAAAAATTCCATTCACTGGAACTTTTGCGATTTTTTCAACTGGAAGAGTGTATGATCAAATTCGTCAATCTGTTGCTTATTCAAATAAAAATGTAAAAATCTGTGCTTCTCACGCTGGATTGACTTTGGGTGAAGATGGCGCAACACACCAAGTGTTGGAAGACATTGGAATGATGAAAATGTTGCCAAACATGACAGTTGTCGTTCCTTGTGATTTCAATCAAACAAAGCAAGCAACGATTGCAATTGCTGAACACGAAGGACCAGTTTATTTGAGATTTGGTCGTCCAGTGATGCCAATTTTCATCAAGCCAGATGCAGAATTTGTGATTGGAAAAGCAGATGTTTTAATTGAAGGAACGGACGTTACCATCATCGCTTGTGGACACATGGTTTGGAAATCGATTGAAGCGGCTAAAAAATTAGAAGCGCAAGGAATTTCTGTGGAATTAATCAATATGCACACCATCAAACCTTTGGATGCAGCTGCTATTTTGAAATCGGTTTCAAAAACAAAATGCGTTGTAACTGCTGAAGAGCACATGATCAATGGTGGTTTAGGAGATTCAGTTGCACAAGTTTTGACGAGAAATTTATTGGTACCACAAGAATTCGTTGGCGTCAATGATACTTTCGGAGAAAGCGGAAATCCAATGGAATTAATGACTAAATATGGCATCGATACTGACAATGTTGTTGAAGCAGCTTTGAAAGCGATTAGCCGTAAATAATAACTAATTTTTGAGCAGGAATCTGATTTTTCGGATTCCTGTTTTTATTTAATCTTGTTTCGATGAGCAACGAAGAATTGTTTTTAAATAAACTGGGGCAAACGAATCAATTTCCATATTTAATTGAAGTTGAACGCGCTGAGGGAATTTACATTTATGACAAAAATGGCAATGCTTACATGGATATGATTGCAGGCGTTGCAGTAAACAATATCGGAAATCGTCATCCAAAAGTAGTTGAAGCAATTAAAAATCAAATCGATAAATATTTACACGTCATGGTTTATGGCGAATTTATCCAAGATTCAAATATCTCCTTTGCTCAAAACTTAACTTCCCTTCTCCCCGATTCTTTGAATTGTGTTTATCCTGTAAATTCTGGAACTGAAGCCAATGAAGCAGCTTTGAAATTGGCAAAACGCGTCACTGGAAGAACTGAAATCGTTTCATTCAGAGGATCCTATCACGGCAGCACGCATGGTTCTTTGAGTGTTTCAGGAAATGAAACTAAAAAAATCGCTTATCGTCCGCTATTACCTGATGTCAGGTTTATTACACACAATGAATTTACTGATTTGGAACAAATTACTACAAAAACAGCTGGAGTAATTTTAGAAACAGTGCAAGGCGATGCTGGCGTTCGCGTTTCAAATCCTGATTTTTTGAAAGCGTTGCGAGCAAAATGCAATGAAGTTGGCGCGCTTTTGATTTTTGATGAAATTCAATGTGGTATGGGACGCGCGGGGAAAATGTTTGCGTTTGAACACAGCGGAGTGATTCCAGATATTCTGACGCTTGGAAAAGCACTTGGCGGCGGATTGCCAATTGGTGCGCTTGTTTCGTCAAAAGAAAATTTATACGAATTCACTTACAATCCCATGTTGGGACACATCACTACCTTTGGTGGACATCCAGTAGTTTCTGCAGCTGCCAATGCATTTTTGGAAGTGATGCAAACTGAAATTGATTTTGAAGAAGTGGAAAGAAAAGGTCAACTTTTGGTCGATATACTGAAAAAGGATCCAGAAATTATTGAAATTCGTCGCATTGGAATGATGTTCGCTTTCGACATGAAATCCTTTGAACGCGTAGAAAAAGTTGTCAAAAGATGTTTAGAATTGGGATTAATCAGTTTTTGGTTTTTATCACATCCTTACAGTTTCAGACTTTCTCCACCATTGAATATCACAGAAGCTGAAATGCGCAAAGCGGGAGATATTATTTTGCAAGCAATAAGTGAAACAAAAGAAATTTAAACTGTTTCTGATTCACTAATTATTTCTTACATTTACTCAAATCTAAAATATAATTTTTATGCCCATTTATTTACCAATTCTAATTGTAGCGCTTCTTTTGATTGTGCTTTCGGTTGTTACTGTCCAACAAGGAACAGTCGCTGTAATTACCGTTTTCGGAAAATATAAGAGAATCTTAACGCCAGGTTTGAGTTTAAGAATTCCGTTGATTGAAAAAGTTTACAAAAAAATCTCTATTCAAAACAGAAGTGTTGAACTTGGATTTCAAGCGGTTACTATTGATCAAGCCAATGTGAATTTCACTGCCATGTTGTTGTATGCAGTTGTGAATCAAAATGAAGAATCGATTAAAAATGTCGCATTTAAGTTTGTGGATGACAGAAACTTGATGTCGGCTTTGGTGCGATCTATTGAAGGTTCTGTAAGAGCATTCGTAGCAACTAAAAAACAATCTGAAGTATTGTCTTTGCGTCGCGACATCGTAGAAGCTGTCAAGGAACAATTGGACATGATGTTGGAAGAATGGGGTTATCATTTGATTGACTTACAGTTAAATGACATCACGTTTGACGAAGAAGTCATGCGTTCAATGGCGAAAGTAGTGGCAAGTAACAACTTGAAAGCTGCAGCAGAAAATGAAGGTCAAGCTTTATTAATCACCAGAACAAAAGCAGCAGAAGCGGAAGGAAATTTCATCAAAATCTCAGCAACAGCTGAAAAAGAGGCGGCACAAATGCGCGGTCAAGGAATTGCTTTATTTAGAGAAGAAGTTGCACGAGGAATGGCGGAAGCTGCCAAACAAATGCAAGAATCCAATTTAGATACCTCTTTGATTTTATTCAGTATGTGGACAGAAGCGATTAAAAACTTCGCTGAGCAAGGAAAAGGAAATGTTATTTTCTTAGACGGAAGTATTGAAGGAATGGACAAAACGATGCAACAAATGATGTCTATGACTCAATTGGAGAATATTAAGAACAAAAAATAATGATTAGTGTGGGATAGGAATTTAACGGTTTCTATCCCGCTCTTTCTTACCCAATGAAATTGTCATCATTTATTAAACAAATAACATTTTATTTGTTCTTTCTAAAATTGATTAATTGCTGAATATTTTTCCAGTACTGACTCCATGGCATGAATTGCAAGCACCTGAATTCAATGAACTTGACATGTAGCTTGTTGAACCGCTTGTACCGGTGATTGCTGGATACAATCCACTATAATCTACAGATTCTGTTGTGTAAAAATTTCCTTTGCTATCGATTGAAAAGGTAGATTTTAAAGTTCCAGTTCCATTTGGTCCTGTATACAATTTGATTGAACCACCTGTTAAATTACTTGTCAATGCACTGTTTGAAGCACTTCCAGCGACATTAAAACAACCTTCGCCTTCTCCACCACTTTTGTGGCAATCCAAACAATTTTGTCCAAAATTATGACTCTCACTTCCTCCTGAGAAACTGACATTGGTTTCACCACATTTATTTTTCTTACAACTAGGAAAAGTAAAAACTAGAATACTTCCCAAAAATACGACTGTTAAAAATGAATAAAATTTCATTGTTTTGATTATTATATTGACACACTATTTTCTCCGTTAACAATAAAAATAAGGGTTTATTGTAAAAAAGTAGTGATTCTTTCCTAATCGATATTATGTCTAAATAAAAAAGAATAAATTTGATCAATCAAAAAAATCACCATGAAAAAAATAGGTATTTTACTTTCAGGTTGCGGCGTTTACGATGGCTCTGAAATTCAAGAAACGGTTTTGGCTATGCTAGCAATACAAGAAGCTGATGCTGAATACATTTGTATTTCCATTGATAAAAATCAACACCATGTCATCAATCATTTAGATGGTACAGAAATGGCAGAATCTCGAAATATGATGGTCGAATCCGCTAGAATTGCCCGAGGAAATGTCAAAAATATCAAAGAGGTTGAAATTCGCGATTTGGATGCATTGGTTATTCCTGGTGGATTTGGAAACGCAAAAAACCTCAGTACTTGGGCTTTTGAAGGTCCAAATGGAACAATTCTTCCAGAAGTAAAATTGTTAATTGTAAACTGTATCAATGCAGGAAGACCAATCGCAGCGCTTTGCGTAAGTCCAATTTTGATTGCCAAGGCTCTAGAAGATTCAGAATTTCATGTTGAATTAACGCTAGGAAACAGCACTGATTCTTCGCCTTATAATATCAACGATTTTCACGCAGGACTACAAGCCGCTGGCGCCAAAACATTTGAAAAAAATATCCACGGAATTCAGATCGATGAAAAACTGAAAATTGTGAGTGCACCTTGCTACATGTTTGAAGCTAATGTATTGGAAATTAGAAACAATATCAAACAAGCTATTGATGCATTGCTATTGCTTTAGAGTACGTAATTCGAACATGATATTGGTCATTTTTTAATAAACTGTTGGAAAATAGTTGACCCAAATCGCTTTTCGAAAGAATATAGATGTAATTTTGCATCACGAAATCAAAGCGAAAGCTTAAAATTTAAAAAGTATGAACGAATTTGGTAAAAGAGGAAACAATACCGATTTGAACGCTTCTATAGGTTTAAACAACTTAGGGGATATTTTTTGGAATCTTACACCAGCTGAATTGGTGGAGGATACAATTCTCAATGGTCAAGGTATGCTAACAGACACGGGAGCAATTGCTATCGAAACTGGTGAATTCACAGGAAGATCGCCAAAAGATAGATTTGTTGTTTGTGATGCTAAAACAGAAAACGCTGTTTGGTGGGGCGATGTAAACATTAAATTTTCAGAAGCTCAATTTGACGCATTATACAATCGTGTAAAAGCTTATTTGAATGGAAAAGACTTGTATGTACGTGATGCTTATGCATGTGCTGATCAAGCTCACAGAATGAATATTAGAGTAGTAAACGAATTCCCTTGGGCGAATATGTTTGCTTACAATATGTTTTTGCGTCCAACAGATGCAGAAATCGAAACTTTTGATCCAGAATGGCACATTGTATGCGCGCCAGGATTTATGGCTGATCCAGCAATCGACGGAACACGTCAACACAATTTTGCGATTTTGAACTTCACTAAAAAAATGATTTTAATCGGTGGTACTGGTTATACAGGTGAAATCAAAAAAGGAATTTTCTCAGTGTTGAACTTTGTATTGCCTCACGAGAAAAATGTATTGTCAATGCACTGTTCTGCAAACATCGGAGAAGGTGGCGATACTGCTATTTTCTTTGGTCTTTCAGGAACAGGAAAAACAACGCTTTCGTCTGATCCAGATCGTCATTTGATTGGTGATGATGAGCACGGATGGTCTGATAACACCGTTTTCAACTTTGAAGGTGGATGTTATGCGAAAACAATCGATCTTTCTGCTGAAAAAGAACCACAAATTTACAATGCAATCAAATTTGGAGCAATCTTGGAAAACATTGGTTTTGTAGAAGATTCTTCAACTCCTGATTATTCTGATAATACAATCACAGAAAACACACGTGTTTCTTACCCAATCGATTACATCGACAATATCGCAGTTCCATCAATTGGTTCTGCTCCAAAAAACATTTTCTTCTTAACAGCAGATGCTTTTGGTGTATTGCCTCCAATCTCAAGATTGACAAAAGAACAAGCGATGTATCACTTCATGTCTGGTTATACTGCAAAAGTAGCTGGAACAGAAATGGGAATTACAGAGCCAACAACGACTTTCTCTGCTTGTTTTGGAAAAGCATTTTTACCTTTGCACCCAGCGAAATACGCTAAATTGTTAGGTGAAAAATTAGAAGGAACTGACATCAAAGTTTGGTTGATCAACACCGGTTGGTCTGGTGGTTCTTATGGTGTTGGAAGCAGAATGAAATTGTCTTACACAAGAGCAATGATTACTGCAGCATTGAATGGAAAATTAGACGATGTAGCTTTTGATACACTTCCAGTTTTTGATTTGGCGATTCCAACTTCATGTGAAGGCGTTCCAAGTGAAATCTTGAATCCAAGAGGAACATGGGCTGACAAAGCTGCTTACGATGAAACAGCAATCAATTTGGCTGGACAATTCGTTAAAAACTTCGATCAATATGCCGCTGAAACTAGCGCAGATATTTTAGCTGCTGCTCCGAAAGTGATGGCATAATTAGTTGAAATAATTTGATTTTATAGGAATCCCGTTGATTTGATGATCAGCGGGATTTTTTTTGCATTACCTCAAAGTTAAATTCAAAACAAATGAAAATTCAATTTTTTACATTCACCTCACTTTTCTTTTTGTTAGGCAGTTGCGGTTGTGAAAATGAAAAAGAATTGAAATTCAACGCAAAAGTTCTGCATTATATTGAAATCTATAATTCCGGAAAAATGATTTATTTTTCAAATCAGAGTGGTTCGATGGACACTATTCAAATTAAAGATAAAAATGAATGGACAAACAATTGTATGTACCATGGCATGGCTTTAAAGATTCAACACTTGCCCAATAATCAATGGAATAATGGACACGAAATAAATGAACGAGGTCTAAAAACGATTAATCAATCATTGATTGAAATTGGAAAGGAAGTATATGA
>JBFYPS010000097.1:0-12905 GCA_041303135.1 Crocinitomicaceae bacterium
GTTTGAATACTGAAAACGAAGAGTTTACAGCTGAATTCAAACACATGATTTACCACATGGTCAAAGTCAATTGGATTTCGTATTATCCACAACTTGAGGGACTAGAAAAAGCATTGAATGGAGTTTCATCTCGCATTTCATTTTCGAACGAGTTAAAAAATGGTTTACCGGTATTTTTAGAAAATCAAGTATTGGTTGAAAGTACTTTTGAAATTTTCATGAAAGACGCAATCGTTCATTTTGGTATATCGAATTCAAAATAAATTTGTAAATTGTTCCCATGTTTCTGTCTGGGATAAACTTAAAAATCAATCGAAAAGTATTAATTATTGGGACTTTATTCCTTTTAATTGTTGTTTATTATGTTGGTTGTGAAAGAAATAACGGAAACGAAGATAAAACCGCTGCTGTTCCTGGAATCGATTTACCATCCATTCTTAAAAAAGGTAAATTAACCATCTTAGCAGAAAATAGTTCCACCTCTTATTTCATTTACAGAGGAAAAAAAATGGGATTTGAATATGAAATTTTAAAAGAATTCGCGACCGAAATTGGAGTTGATTTGGAAATTGTTACGATCACCAATTTAGACGATGTAAACGCCATGTTGAATCGCGGTGAAGGAGATTTGATTGCCTGTAACTATACCGTTACCAATGAACGCAACAAATTCATTGATTTTACAGTTCCATTTATGAGAACAAATCAAGTTTTGATTCAGCGGAAACCAGAGAATTGGGAAACCATGTCTGCTGATCAAATCAACTCAAAATTATTGACTGATCCGACGCAATTGGCTGGTAAAACGGTCAATGTTTGGGGTAAATCAACTTATTACCAAAGACTTGTCAATTTGCAACAAGAAATTGGCGATACGATTTTCATTCACAAAGAAACGGGAGATTTCACCTCTGAAGATTTAATTGAAAATGTTTCTGAAGGAATTATCGATTATACAGTCGTTGAAAAAAATGTCGCACAAATAAACAGTCACTTTTTAGATAATATCGACATCGATTTGGAATTGAGTGTCAAACAAAAAATTGCCTTTGGAATCAGAAAAACCAGTCCATTATTGAAAGCGAGAATCAATCAATGGTTGAAGAAATTTACGCAAAAAGCATCATTCAAGTATTTGAAACATAAATATTTCGACTTGCCTGAGATTGCCAACAATGTACAAGATGCTCAATCCAGTTTGAAAGGCGGACAATTGTCTTTATTTGACAATTATTTCAAACAAGCAGCTGCTAAATACAATTGGGATTGGAGAATTTTAGCTGCTGTTTCTTACCAAGAATCGAAATTCAATCCAAATGCTCGAGGACTTGGTGGCGCATATGGAATGATGCAATTTATGCCAGATACTGGACCAAGATTTGGCGTTTTTCCATCTTCATCGCCACAAGTGCAAATTCAAGGTGGAATGAAATTGTTATTCACGACTTATAATTTGTGGAACGATATTCCAAACCACGATGAACGAATCAAATTCACTTTGGCATCTTATAATTCAGGAACAAGTCACGTGAAAGATGCGCAAAAATTGGCTGCAAAATACGGCATGAATCCTAAAATATGGGACAACAGCGTAGAAGTGATGATGAAAAACTTGTCTAAAAAACAATATTACCGCGATCCTGTGGTAACTGCAGGTGCTACAAGAGGCGCGCATACTGCCAAATATGTAAAAACGGTTTATGCTAGATTTTTGTCATATAAATCAATGTTTCGCTAGCATTTTGTAATTTCGCAAGAAAACAGAATTATCAAAAAATTAATTGTCATTGAAGGACCAACTGCAAGTGGAAAAACCGCTTTGGCTGTCGCGTTGGCAAAAAAATTCAATACAGTAATTCTTTCTGCTGATTCTCGCCAATTTTACAAAGAAACATGTATTGGTACTGCAAAACCTTCCATAGAAGAGCAAGCTGGAATCAAACATTATTTTATTGATTCACATTCTATTCATCAGCCTTTAACTTCCGCTCAATTTGAGAAAGAAGCTTTAGAGATTTTAGAGACAGAATTTGAAAATCACAATACAATTATTTTAGTTGGTGGTTCAGGACTTTTCATCGATGCACTTTGCCATGGATTAGACGATGTTCCTCATGATGAAAACATTAAAAATCAATTAAATATTGAATTTGAAACTCAAGGTTTATCGCCACTTTTGGATGAATTAATGACAAAAGATCCACTGTTTTATGCGAAAGTTGATTTAAAAAATCCCGTGCGTATCATCCGTGCCTTGGAAGTTATTCGCATCGCCAACAAACCTTTTTCATCCTTTCATGCATTTCAATCCAAAAAACGTCCGTTCGAATTTCAAAAATTTGTGATTGATTTGCCAAGAGAAATGTTGTATGAAAGAATCAACAAACGCGTTGACATCATGTTGGAAAATGGTTTGTTGAAAGAAGTTGAAGAATTGCTTGACTGGCAAAATTTGCCTGCGCTTAATACAGTTGGTTATTCTGAATTATTTGATTATTTCAACGGTAAAATTACATTGGAAGAAGCAATTGAATTGATTAAACGAAACTCGCGAAGATATGCCAAACGTCAATTAACTTGGTTTCGACGAGATGAAAAAGCCATTTGGACACAAGCCTTAACAACTGAAAATCAACTTCAAGAAATCCTTTCAACATTGAAATAAAAATCTTGGAATGATTATTGAAAATCGTTTAAAAAATATTAACCATGGACATTACTTTTCAAAATATCATGCCCCAACCCTTGGCTTCGATCCAACATGGAAATGATAGCATTTGGGGAAACGAAGTTGTTTTAAAACATGGACATAAAATCATGCTCAATGCTTCTTCTGGAAAGGGAAAATCAACTTTTACAAGTGTTGTTTTTGGACTGAGAAAAGATTTCGAAGGAAAACTATTGTATAATCAAAATGACACTGCAAATTTTTCAGCTGCTGATTGGACTGACATTAGGAAAAATAAAATTTCAGTTGTTTTTCAAGATTTACAGTTATTTCCAACTTTGACAGTAAAAGAAAATCTATTCTTAAAAAATGAACTTTGCAACGTTTTCTCTGAAAATGAACTAATTCAGATGCTTGAAGCGCTGGAAATCGACAATAAATGGGAACAAAAATGTGGATTACTTTCAATGGGACAACAACAACGCGTTGCCATCATTCGAGCACTTTGTCAACCTTTTGAATGGTTGATTTTAGATGAGCCATTTTCACATTTAGACATTGAAAATACGCGCCGAAGTTTGAAATTGATTGATGAAAGATGCAATAATTTGAAAGCAGGATTTGTACTTACTTCTTTGGGAGACAGACATGCGTATAATTACGATGATGAAATTAAACTTTGAGCCATGTTAAAGAAACTTTTATTTCGAAATCAAGATATTAAGCAATTGATAATTGCTGTAATTGGTTCATTTTTAGGAATAACCTTTTTAATTACTTCTATTCATTATTTAATTAAAGTGAATGAATTTGGCGAAGGAACTGATATTTTAGGTCCAAACACCTTGATTGTTCAGAAAGAAGTATCCAATTCAAATACGCTGAATTTAGCAAAAACGGATTTTTCACCAGCTGAAATTGCGACTTTGAAAAAAGAACCTTTTATCTTGGATGTAAAACCCGTAATCAGCAACAATTTTGATGTTTCATTTGAAACTGCAGATCCGCTCGTACCCCGATTTCGTTCAGATGTTTTCATTCAAACAGTTGATCCAAAATTTTTGGATGTAAAATCTGACAAATGGCATTGGAAAATGGGCGATACTGTTGTTCCTATCATTTTGCCTAGAGATTTTTTGGTGATGCTCAATACTTTTATGAGTGCCAGCGGAATTCCTCAGATTTCTGATGATTTAGCAAAAGATATTCGCTTTAGATTCACTTTGTCAAACGACACTCAAAAAGAATGGATTGATGCTAAAATTATTGGATTTACGAACGAAGTTCCTTCGATTTTAGTACCTGAAAGTTTCATGGAATTTGGCAATAAAAAATACGGAATCATTGCTGATCAAAAAATCACCCAATTGATGATTTCTGGAAAAGAAAGTGAATTTGGATTGGTTGAAGAAATGGTCAAAAAAAGACATTTGGAATCAAAAAATTCTCAAATTGTCGTTGGGCGTTTGAAAAGTATGGTAGGAACATTGATCATTGTGGTGTTAGGAATTTCAATTATCGCTGTTTTTGTTTCTTGCTTGGTATTGATTCAATATGCGCAATTGATGATGTCGCGCAATGCTTACGAAGTAAGAACTTTGTTAAGAATTGGCTACGCACCAAAGAAAATCATTCGCACATTTTTCTTCTATTTTATTCAAATTTTTGGATTAGTTAGCTTGTTAGGAATGGGAATGTTTTTATTTTTTAAATATAAATTGGATAAAATGTTTGAGGAAGGTGGTTTATATTTAGGAAAGGATTTCACTTTTTACAGCATCGGGGCATTACTTTTTGCCTATTTGCTTTTCGGAATTGCAAGTTTCTTTAATGTGAGAAAAGGGATTTACAAGCAATTTTAAACAAAAATCAAGATTAACTTTTTTTAATCGTTAAAAACCTGTTAATTCTAATGCTTTTCTATTTTTGTATCGTCTAAAAGAAATAATTTCAACCAAAATAAAATGAATATGAGACAAATATTATTGCTTGCATTTTTAACTTTGACTACGTTGAGTTTTTCTCAAAAAATCAAATTGAAAGTCAATGGTCAAAAAGACACCACAGTTTTCTTGATCAAATATTATGGTAAAAATTTGCTTTATGCCGATACTGCTGAAATGAAAGGTGGATTGGTTGAGTTTGACGGTAAGAAACAAAAAGCGGGAATTGTCGGTTTGTTGCTTCCTGGACAAAAATATTTTGAATTCATTTATAACAATGAAGAAATTCAATTGGAAACAACCGGTCCAGACTTCGTCAATAACATGAAAGTCAAAAAATCTGCTGAAAACTTGGTATTTATAGATTATATTAAATACATCAATTCTGAAAGACAAAAAGCCAATGATTTGGTTGCCAAAAGAGATCCTTTGAAAAAAACGGATGAAGCTTACAAAGCGCTTTCAGCAGAAATTGATTCTATTTCTAAAAAAGTAATCGCATACCAAAACAAAGTGGTTACTGAAAACACAGGTAAGTTGGTGTCGAAAATTGTAAAAATGTCAATGGATGTGAAAGTTCCTGAAGCACCCAAAAATCCTGACGGTTCTCCTGTTGATTCCAATTTTGCTTACCATTATTTCAGAGATCACTTTTTTGACAATTTCGATTTGACGGATGATCGCTTGGTAAATACACCGATTTTTCACTCAAAATTGGATTATTTCTTTTCTCAAAACATGTTGATTCAACATCCTGATACGATTGTAAAATATGCATATTGGTTTTGCGATAAATTGAATCAAAAATCTGAAATGTTTAAATATGCTGTCATTCATATTACTTCTACTTTCGAAAAATCGAAAATTATGGGAATGGACAAAGTTTTCGTGAGAATGGGTGAAAAATATTACTGTTCAAAAAATGCAGAAGGAAAATCACCAGCTTATTGGATGGCAGAAGATAAATTAAAAGATTTGTGTGAAAAAGTAACTACCAATAGATTTTTGGTTCAAGGTGTACGTCCTCCAAACATCAGTTTAAGAGACACAACTGATGTAAATTGGAGAGATTTCTACAGTATCAAAGCGGATTATACCATTCTATATTTCTGGGAATCAGATTGTGGACATTGTAAAAAATCCACTCCGAAATTGCAAAAATTATATGAAGAAAAATTGAAAGCGAGAAATGTTGAAATTTTCGCCGTATCTAAAGGAATTGATGATGATTTTGGCAAATGGAAAAAATTCATTAAAGACAACAAATTGACTTATATCAATGTGGCTTTGACCAATTCACTATTCAGAGCAGCACAAGAAAACGCATTGCAGTTTATTCCAAAATTCACCACTTTGGAGGCATTGAATTACCAAGAAACGTATGATGTGGTAACAACTCCAAGGGTTTTTATTTTGGACAAAGACAAAGTAATCATCGGAAAAGGTTTATCAATTGCGCAATTGGAAGATTTCATGGATAAAATCCAAGGATTCAAAGATGCGCCAAAAATCATCGAACCAGACCCAGAAGATGTTGGTCATTAAAATTGAAAAAAATCAAAAGCAAGGTCGTCAGTTTGGCGGCCTTTTTTTGTGGATATATTTTTGAATACTTTTTATAAACGGTAAATTTCTCAAGATTACTTCACTTATCTTTGTAGCTAAATTAAAAGTAACATTTTGATTTGAAAATAGTCATACTGCTATTATTAATAAATTTAACTATGAGAAAAAAAATACTCCATTCTTCCCTATTTTGTCTTGTATCAACTTTCTCTTTTGCCCAAAATTATTGGCAACAAGAAGTGAATTATAAAATTGACGTAAAATTAGACGATGTAAATCATGTCATTACAGCATCTGAATCATTTGTTTACATCAACAATTCACCAGACAAACTGGATCAAATCTATATCCACTTGTGGCCAAATGCTTACCGCGATGGAAATTCAGCATTGGGGAAACAATTGTATAAAAACGGTGAAGAATTCTTGACTTTTGCAGATGAAAAAGACAAAGGTGGAATTGATTCACTCGATTTTAAAGTGAATGGTGACCCAGTAAAATGGGAATATCTTCCAAAAAACATGGATGTTTGTGTTTTGACACTTGCAAAACCATTGAATCCAGGTGAAAGTTTGGTGATTTCAACGCCTTTCAAAGTAAAACTTCCTTCCGGGAAAATTTCTCGTTTGGGACACATTGAGCAATCTTATCAAATCACTCAATGGTATCCAAAACCAGCTGTGTATGATAAAAATGGATGGAATTGGATGCCTTACTTAAATCAAGGAGAATTTTATTCAGAATACGGTTCGTTTGATGTGTCTATCACATTACCGAAGAATTACGTGGTTGGATCGACTGGTGATTTACAAACTGCCTCTGAAGTTGAATTTTTGAATGAATTGGCAAACAAAACGGCTGAAAAGGTCAAATCTAGCAGCTATTCAAATTCTAAAAAAGCTAAAACGGCATTTCCAGAATCTTCCAAAGAATGGAAAACCATTCGATACATACAATCTAAAGTGCATGATTTTGCTTGGTTTGCTGACAAAAGATTTGACGTGCTAAAAGGTGAGGTTGAATTGCCAAATAGCAAAAGAAAAGTGACTTCTTGGGCAATGTATGTACCGCAAAATGGAAATTTATGGCAAAAATCTATCGAATACATCAACGATGCAACTTTCTATTATTCAAAATGGAATGGTGATTATCCATATAATCAAGTAACTGCTGTTGATGGAACTATCAGCGCTGGAGGTGGAATGGAATATCCGAATGTTACAGTGATAGGTAATTCAAGCAATGCAATGGAATTGGAAATTGTGATTGTGCATGAAGTTGGTCACAACTGGTTTTATGGTATTTTAGGCTCCAATGAGCGCATTCACGGTTGGATGGATGAAGGAATGAATACATTGAATGAAATGCGCTACGTAGCAACCAAATATCCTGACAATAAAAATATGTCTGATATGGTTTTGGGTGGAAGATTTCACTTAAATGATTTGGATCACCACGACATGGGAGATATTTCTTATAGAACCATTTCAAGACTCGGAGAAGATCAGCCAATTGAAACAAAATCTGCTGATTTTTCAAACACTAACTATGGTGTAATCATGTATCAGAAAACTGGATTGGTATTTTTCTATTTGAAAGATTATTTAGGAGAAACTGCATTCAACAAAGCAATGTCTGATTATTTTGAAGCTTACAAATTCAAACATCCGCAACCGGAAGACATGCAAAGAGTTTTGGAACAATCCACTGGAAAAAAATTGGATTGGTTATTTCACGATTTGATTCAAACAACAAACCACATTGATTACAAGATCAAAAGTGTGAAAACGAATGAAACTGAAACACAAGTAAAAATCAAAAATGTTGGTCAAGTTGATGGACCAATTGGTGTGAGTGCAATCAAAGACGGTGTTATTGTTGAAACCGTTTGGGTTGAACCAGGAGCAAAAAAGGCAACAGTTTCGATGACAACAAAAAATGCTGAGTTTATTCAAATAGACCCGAATAAAAATATTCCTGAATTGGATCGAAGCAATAACAATTGGAAAAAAGACCAACTTTTCAATAAAATCGAGCCTTTAAAATTTGAATTTCTATTAGGAGACCATGAAGCCACAAAATCAAATAACTTTTGGTTGCCTGTAATTGGCGGCAATCGCCACGACAAATTAATGTTGGGAGTTGCGATTCACAACATCGGAATTCCTTTTAAGAAATTTCAGTATTTCGTCGCACCTGTTTATTCATTTGGAAGAAAGAATATTTCAGGAACTGGTGAATTTGGTTTTACATTTTTACCAAAATCGTGCATTAAATTGACAAGAGTTGGAATGTCGCTGAGAACATTTAAAAATGATTCTTATTTCCGAGGAAATGAGTCTTATTATGCAGCGGCAATGCCTTACGTTTATATGAAATTAGGCAATAGAAAATCTGCTGGTCCAATTTCTCAAACATTGTTATTTCAAACGATTTATAGAAATGATAAATATGGTCCAACAACCAATGATCACGCTGGAGGATATGCAAAATATACTTTTGATTACAGCAAACCAAATCACCAATTTGGAACTGTTTTAAGAGCAGATTTTATTGATAATTTGAGAGATAATAGCGAAATGAGTCGTGCAACTTTTGAAGCAACTTACAGATACAAATACTTGAAAAACAAAATGAAACGTTGGATCGAAATCCGTGCTTTTATTGGTGGTAATTTGAGTTACAATAGTAATGGAACTTATGGAAATCGTTTGCAAATGTCATTGGCTGGAACAAGTGGTTCTCAAGACATTTTCTTAGAAGAATATTTTTTCGATAGAACAAATAGCGGAAATTTTGGAAGCAGCAATCAACGATTGGAAAATCAAGGAGGATTTAAGATGTCGAGCAACTACGGAACGACTGATAAATGGATGACTTCTGCCAATTTGTATTTTGATTTACCTTTCAAACCAGGAATTTTTGGAATATTCGTTGATGCGGGAGGATTCCAAAAAGGAAATACATTTACAGGTGTTTTAAATACAGGAATTGGCGTGAAATTGAGCAAAGTATTCAGCGTTTATTTCCCGGTGTACATGAGTAAAAATTTGGTTGATGCTTACAAAGCGACAGACGCAAAATATTTAGAAAAAATCAGATTTACGATCCGTTTAAATGCGATTAATAAACCATTAAAATTAGGAGATTTACTCTAAAAATACAGAATGAAAATAGCCTCAATCAGTGAGATTAAAAAAGAAATTGGCCAACTTCCAGAAGCGGAGTTGGTCATTTTACTTTCCGCATTGGCGAAATACAATAAAGAGAATAAAGAGTTATTGAATTATTTATTGTTTGAAGCTGATTTTGAGTCCAATTACATCCAAAAAATCAAAGAAGATTTAGATTTACAATTTCAAGAAATAAACAAGTCTAACATTCGGTTCATCAAAAAAGGTTTGCAAAAGATTGTGCGTGAGCTGAAGAAAAACATCAAGTATTCTGGCAAAAAAGAGACAGAAATTGAGTTATTGATTCACTTTTGTAAAAAAATGATGGCGCTCAAAATTCGCTTAGACCGTTTTCCAGTTTTATTTAATCTATTGAATCGACAATTTGTAAATATCGAAAAATCACTGCTAAAAATCGATGAAGATTTACACGCTGATTACCGCGAAGAGATTGAATTGATTGAAAATTACCTCACAAGTTTTACAGAAAACTATTGATTAAATGTCAACCACAATATTGTGTTTGTCAATCATTTTTCTCAAGTTCATCAAAGCATATCGCATTCTACCCAAAGCAGTATTGATGCTAATTCCTTCCATTTCTGCAATGTCTTTGAAAGATAAATCTTGAAAAATTCTCATACGAATGATTTCCTTTTGAGATTCAGGTAAATAATCGATTAATTCGACCATTTGCGTTTCAAGTTCACCCTTACTCATAGATTTAAGTGTATCGTCATCTCCAGAACTTAGGACACTGAAAATAGAGAAATCTTCATTTTTGGAAGAACTTTCAGAAATCATGCGCACTTTACTCGTTTTGCGGAAATGATCAATTACCAAATTGTGCGCAATACGCATTGCCCAAGGCAAAAATTTACCTTCTTCATTGTAATTTCCTAATTGAAGCGTGTTGATGATTTTCACAAAAGTCTCTTGAAAGATATCTTCTGCTAATTCTTGACTTTTAATTTTCAAATAAATAAAACGGTAAATTTTATTTTTGTGACGCATTAAAAGTATTTCGAAAGCTTTGTGGTTTCCTGCCAAATAAGCAGTAACAAGCTGGTGGTCATCCATTAGTTTCATAGACATAACATTTCTCGTTTAAAATGAGCGAAGCTCTGATTTTTAAAATTTTCTAGAGTAATGTTTTGCTATAGGCAACTTGTTTTATTAATTTATATTTCGACGAATATACATATTTTGCTTTAAACAGCAATAAAATATGATAATTCACCACTAATTTGTTATCATAGATAACGATTCATCGAAAATAAAGGTTGGGTGAGGATGGAAAAATTAATTTTTTTCTACTTCCACTGCGGTACCATAAGCCAACACTTCAGTGACACCTTGCATGACTTCATTAGATTCGTAGCGCATATTGATAATTGCATTTGCACCAAGCAATTGTGCGTTATTGATCATCAATTGATATGCTTCTTCGCGGGCACTTTCGCACAAATTTGTGTAAATGGTACTTTTTCCACCGAAAATGGTCATAAAACTACCGACAAAATTTCCGCCTAAACCGCGAGAGCGAACAGTAATTCCTCTAACTAATCCAACGTGTTTGGTGATTTTGTATCCTTCTAAGTGAGTGCTTGTGGTAATGAGCATGGTATTTTATTTTTAAAATTTAATTGAAGGTAATCAATATTTTCAAATGAAATTATTTTGGCAATTTTCTTTTGTTGTCTTTTTCAATTTTCCGCTGAACCAAATGAAGTCTTTTACTTCCAAAAGCAACTACTACTCTCAACATTGGAATAGCGCGTTTATGCAAAGTCTTTGAATTAACAGAAATCGAAATGCCTGTCGCATAATAGTTTCCATTTTTTAAACCTTCAAAAATTTTATTTTTCTTGATTTTTTCAATCATCGTATTTAAAATTTCAGTTTCAGTATATAACAAAACTGCTTTTTTTTCGGGTTCTTTTCCTTCTAACTTTTCTTTCTTCGACAATTTGACGGGATTCAAGTACAAATTGAGATTCGAATCATCGCCTTTTTTATCAAAGTAGAAATCTCCCATCTTGGATTTTATCAAAGGAATTTCAAACGATAGAACTTCAATTAATCCAAATTTCGACAATGAAGCATGTTGCGCACGGCCTAACTTCTTTTTATATGATTGATATGATTTGTTGCAATAGTCATTTGTAAAATACTTTGCAGAAAGTTGACTAATTGCTGTCAAGTGTAAACTTTTCGATAGTTTAAATTGCTTGTTTTTAGAATTTTTCTTAAGTATCGAAAGCACGGCATTTTCTAGAGCTACTTCCTTAAAATTTAAAGGATTAAACTCTTGCTTTGATAAATTTGTCAACTCAATTTCAGTAAGGACATCTGTCTCTTGCAGGAAGATTTTTGTTTGTCTAATAAATTCCTTTTTTTGCGCCATGCCGGATTGACAAGCGCAAAAAACTAGAAATATAGAGACAAATATTTTCATCATAATGCTAAAAGTGCTTGCTTAACCTGGACAGGACTCATATCTTTAATATCTAATGTTTTAGCTACCAATAATTTATTTTTTTCTTTCCTTATTTCTACCACTGCCATTCTTGTTTTGTCATATGAAAATAAAAGGACACATTTTTGATTTACATAGTAAGGGATATTGTTGTTCTTTGTATCGAGATATGAATTAGTTTTAAAAATCAAAACGCTAACATCATTTGGCAAGTCGATAACTTTACCATACTCATCTTCAACCGAATTTATAGCAATAAACTCCTGAGGTTTTTCTCGAGTAAAATAATCACAGTTGATCATCCCAAAATCATTAAGTCCGAATTTCAACTGCGCTGGTGAATTATAAAAAAATTGTGTCTGTCTTTTGCTTATTATATAATTATTTATCAAATCATTACGTCTAGACTGTGCATATTCTTTCAATTTCTTCATCCGGTTTTCTTGGATTTTACGGGCCAACTTGTCGTCCTCTTTTTTCGATTTTAAATAGGCTTTGAAAAATTTTTCTTGTTCAGCTATCACCGATTTTGCGTTACCTCCATTGGAAATATAGACCGGTAATGTTATCAAAGAATCTTTGTATCGAAAAGATAGTTCAAAATGATCTCTTTCAAAATTCGGTTTTACCTCAAGATTTTTAACATATCGTGGATGATTATCATAAACATATCTGAAATTTTTCTTTTGTTTATCAATCTTCTTTTGTGTTTTGTTCAAGTTTTTAAAAAAATCTTTCGTGGCATCGTCTACCAAAGAATCAATTTTCCATTCATATCTTGTAATTGTTCTTTGAGCATAGTTTTTTAAATACAATTTTCGAAAGTATCTAAATTTATCTTTCTTTCCTTTTGTTAAAAGATGTTTTTCAAATGTAAAATTCAACAAAGAAGGATCATACTTTCTTCGTTTCATTTCAACTTTCACTATAATAGGTATATCAATATTATTGACGAAACTAAAGTCGTTTAGTTTGTTTACGGAATCGGTAAAAACTTTAATCAAGCTATCAGATGAAAGAACCTTAGGTATTACAATCGTTTGCCATCGATTATTTATCGTATCAAATAAAAAAAT
>JBFYPS010000098.1:0-11947 GCA_041303135.1 Crocinitomicaceae bacterium
ACCTACTTTCACAAATTCAATCAACAATCTTCCTGTCCAAAGTACAATCATGAAAGTCCCAAAAATGATTCCTGATTTGTTTCTAGCGTTGGTTTTCCAATACAAGTACATCAATAAGAAAAAGGTGAAAAAATAATAAACTGCTTCATACAATTGTGCTGGATGACGTGCTACTTGAAGTCCTTCCACCAAATAGTCATCGCCAGCATTGTTGAAAATAAATCCCCATGGCAAATCTGTTGGAACACCAATGATTTCATGATTTACTAAATTTCCTAAGCGAATAAAACAACCTGCGATTGCAATTGGTGCAGCCACGCGGTCAAGCACCCAAATCATTGGTCGCTTGGATTCTCTTTTTGAAAAAATATAAAGCGCAACCAAAATCAAAATTGCCGCACCGTGAGATGCTAATCCGCCTTCCCAAACTTTGAAAATCGCAATCGGATCGGCTTTGTAAGCTTCCCAATCGTAGAAAAAAACATGTCCTAAACGTGCACCGATAATCGTTGAAAGTACAATGTAAATCAATAATTTATCCAATAAAGCTTCAGGAATCCCTTCTTTTTTGAACATTCTTTTGATTACAAAAAATCCAATAATTAAACCTGTTACAAACAACAACCCATATAAATTAGGCGTTGCCCAACCGGGAATTATTTCTGAACTGACTTTCCAATCGATGGCTAAATTCATGTTATTGATTTTGAGATTCTGAAGCGAAAGATAATGGTTTTTGGTTGTTTTCTTTGAAAATTAACTTTTCAGAACGACCTTTTTTGAAAATTTTATTGCTGACAACCTTTCCTTTGCGCAATGCCTTTTGTTCTTCCATCGGTAAATGATGAATATCTGTGCATTCTTGAGAACAGCAATTATCGTACTTGGTTTTACAATTTTCACATTGGATGAAAAGTAAATGACAACCATCATTGGCACAGTTTGTATGCACGTCGCAAGCGTCACCGCATTGATGACAATTTGAAATCACATCTGGAGTAATTCGCTCGCCACGTCTTTCGTCAAAAACGAAATTCTTTCCAACAAACTTATTTTCGATGCCTAATTTATCACAATCATTGGCGTATTTGATGATTCCACCTTCCAATTGATGGACATTTTTGAAACCGCGGTGTTTGTACCAAGCAGAAGCTTTTTCGCATCTGATTCCGCCTGTACAATACATCACAATATTTTTATCCTCATTTCCTTTCAAAATCGATTCTTCGATAATAGGCAAAGATTCTCTAAAAGTATCCACATCAGGCGTGATTGCACCTTTGAAATGTCCAACTTCACTTTCATAATGATTTCTAAAATCAATCAAAATGGTATTTGGATCGTTGGTCAATGCATTGAATTCTGCAGCATTTAAATGTATTCCTTTATTGGTAACATCAAACGTTTGGTCATTCAAACCGTCAGCCAAAATCTTGTCTCGCACTTTGATTTTTAACTTCAAGAAAGGATGTTCAGTTGCTGATTCATCGACCGCAATATTCAATCTGATTCCATTGAGAAACTCGATTTCATACAACATATCTCTAAAACTTTCGAAATTAGGAATCGGCACTGAAATTTGGGCATTTATTCCTTCGTGAGCGACATAAATTCGCCCAACGACATCTAATTCAGAACATTTTAAAAATAAATGATCTCTAAACAATGGAGGATTTGCAATTTGTGCATATTGGTAAAAAGAAACAGTTACAAATTGATAACCGCTTTCGTTTAATTTTTTCACCAAATCCTCTTTACTTAATGTGTTCCACAGTTGCATGCTATGCTTGTATTAATTAAAGAAAGCACAAAGTTAGGGATAATTTTTTTGTCAGGAAATTTTGAATAGCAGTAGAAAAGGGTTTAGATGAATCTTCGTTACCCATAAATTTATTGTTTAGATTGTTTATTGTAGAATATTCAATGTAGTTTTCGTCATGGTTTTTATCCAAAAACACACGCCAAAAACAGATCATTGGTTGTTGCTTTTAGCGACTCATTTCATTCGTCGTTAAAAATATTTGGCACCGCTGGTACCAACTTTAATTTTTAAACTTCATCTAAAAAATAATCGACAAAAATCAAACTGTAAATAAATGGTTACATCACTTAAATTTTTATTCATGATTTTTTATACCTTAGCTGAATGAAAATAATCTTCTATTTTACCATTTTTTCATCACTTTGGTTGATTCTATGTGCCTGTCCAACGCCGGATTTGAACACACAAGATTTAAAAGAATTACGCCAAAACCACTATGATTTCAAAAATTGGAAAAGAAATTATTACAAAGGAATCAATTTTGATTTGCCGAAAAACTTTGTAAAAGGAAACACCAATTTCATGTTTAAAACAGATGGACTTTCGAAAGTAAATTATCAATTGGGAGTTTATATTTCTGTGGAACATTTTGATGCAAACGAAGCAGATGAATTTGCTTTTTCGTTTGATGAAGAAGTACCAAAATTGACTGCTGTGCATGAATTTTATATGAATGAACGTAGAAATTCATTTCAGTACTTGGAAACATCAATCAAAACCGACTTGCCCAAAGGGTCTAAACTTTCAGGTTCGATGGAAGTGATTTATGGTCGTGTGGATGAATACGATTACGACATGAAATACGTGATTGCAACGGTGGAAAAGAACAATCAATGGTATGTTTTTCAATTTATTACAAGTCAAGATTTATCTGCATATTTATTCGATGATTTCAAAAAAATCATTCAATCTGTTCGATAAAAATGCATCCATTTCACCAAAATTTAATTCAATTATTCGAATCAGAACTTCCTGGAGAAGAAGCGCATAAACCGATGATGCCTATCAATCGACCACTTTCGAGCAATGCTTTGAAGGAAGCGATAAATGTGAAAGAATCTGCGGTTGCGGTGATGCTTTTTGAAGAAAATGGAATTCATCATTGCACCTTGATTCAACGACCATCTTATGATGGAAGTCACAGCGGACAAATTAGTTTTCCGGGAGGAAAAAGAGAATCGAGCGATGAAAATTTGGCTTTTACTGCCATCCGTGAATGTTGGGAAGAAGTTGGAATCAGACTTTCAGAAAATCATTTGATAGGCAAATTGACTTCGGTTTACATTCCAGTAAGTAATTTTCATGTGGAGCCTTTTTTGTTTTATTATTCTGAAAAACCAGATTTCAAAGCGGATGAAAGAGAAGTTGAATCGATTTTCACTATCACAATGAATGAATTGCTCGACGACTCAAATTTAGATCACATGGAAGTGAAAATCAATACAAATTTGACCATGAAAAACATTCCATGTTTTAATATTGCAGACAAACAAATTTGGGGCGCAACGGCGCTTATTTTGAATGAATTGAAGATGATTTTAGTAAATTTATAATTACTATATAAAATTTAAAATCTAAATCTCGCAAATCCAAAAGCAGCAGACAAACTTTTGGTGTTTTTAGAGAAAAATGAAATCGCATCTCTGGAAGAAACACCAATTTCATAGGCGCCATCTCTCAAGATAAAGTTGATTCCAACTGGGATATTTGTTTCGTAGATTCCTCCGCCTAAATAACCAACGCTCAATTGCAACCATTTCACTGGACGAATATCTCCACCAAAAGAAATAATGGCATTTTGAATACTTCCAGGATTTTCACGATTAAAAGGTGCAACCATGTCGAAACCAAAATTCAAGAATTTAAAAGGTTGAAAACTTGCACCAATTCTCACATTTGCAGGATTGTTGACTACATATTTTTCTTTACCTTCCAAGGTTAAAATTCCACCTTCACGCAACATTTGATTGACAGATTCAGTGACATTGTCATCATTCAAACCGGCCAATGAAATATTCGCCAACAAAGTGTCTTTCACTGAATAAACATTTCGGTTGTAAGTCACAGAACCAATATTATTAACAGCTGCAGCCACTTTTAGACGACCAAAAAAGATCGCACTGGCAGATAAATCTATTCCGTAACCGTTTCCAACTGAAGCTGGTAAACCGCCTTTGCTTGTTGTATATGTTGATAAATTGGTCGTTGCGATTGAACCGTAATCCAAATTAAAAGCTGGCGAAAGTGATGAATAAAGGCGTAAACCGTTTTCATCAGATTCCATATTAAACATCGCCATTGATTGAATAAATCTACCACCAATTCCTCCATAAAGTACAAAAACCGAATCTTTACCAATGATTTTTCTACCGTATCCAAAATTGTAGGAACGCGTCCAAAGCATTTTCACTGATGAACCATTGGTGATTTCGCTTAATCTCAGTGGAACAGAAATAGAACCTTGAATTGCAGCTGCAAGCGTATCTGGAGAAAGATTCTGCGTATTTGCAATCATCGAAGTATCACCGTTCAAAACAATTTGCAATGAATCAAAGTAACTAGAAAGTTGTCCTTTGAAAATAATATCTGTTGTTTTTTGGCTCAATTTAGAATACCACTGATAATTTTCAGAAATATTGAAAGCAATTCCACCGAATTTTTTTCCTTGAAATGAAAATCCTGCCCAGTTGTAATCAGCGAAAATGGCAATTCCAGACTGTGCATAACTTGCAGCCGCTTCTTTTTGTTGATTCCAATCAAAATTGTCTTTATTCTTACCAAACAATTGATTTTGAAGACTTTTTGACAGATTTTTAAGTTTAGCGCTGGTCAATTCATCGCTGTAAATTCCAAAACCAAATTCACTAGAACCAGTGGTAAAGCGTTTGTCCTTGTATCCTGTTCCCCAACCTAAAGCCGAAGTATTGATTCCCAAACATTGGTAATCAGTCAAGAAAGTGGTTGCAACACCTTTTCCAACAGCTGTATATGCTGAACCTTGCGTTTGTGAAAAAAGAGCAAATCCAAAAAAAGAAAAAGCGGATAAAAGTAAAAATCTAGACATAATACAAAGCAATTACGTGAATAACAGTACGATTGAACAAAAATAATAAAAAAGGTGAAATATTTGAATCTGAATTATTACTGCTTGAAAATTAACTCATTTGTAGTATATTAAACCTCGTAATTTTGAATAGATTTACTCTACATAAAATTTGCTTATTATGAATAAAAATATTCTTTTGTCAAAAATCACCTTTTCGACTTTATGTTTCTTATTTTCAGTGCTTTTAAGTTTTGGTCAAGAGGCAAAAACATTGTACGAAACCAAACATTTTGCGTTTAAAAGTGTAAGCGTTAGCTACAATTACAAAACGAAAGACAAAAAAACTGTTGAAGGAACAAAATTTTCGCATTACCAAGTATTCTCTAAAGATGATGCATTTCCTGTGAATCTTGATTTATCCAAAAACCATTTTGAAAATGTGCGCAAGTTTGATCATATTAATGATTGTTATCAAGTGCTTCACGATGGGAAGTGGGGCGTTTTGAATTTAGAAACAGGAAAAATTATCATTGATGTTTCGCACAAAGAAATTGAAAGTTTAGACAATCAATTTTTTGTGGCGATTGATAAAAAACAGCAAGTTTACAAACTTGATGGGACAAAATTGATTGATTTTGAATTTCAAAAAGTTAGAAAAGTGTGCGATTTAATTTACGACAGTGGATCGAAAAATCTGATTTTATTTGACTTAGATGGAAATAAAAAAGGAGAATTTTCCTCAACAAAAATCACTTCATTCTTTGGAAATGAATTGATTTTAAAGCAAAAAGAAAAATTTGGTATCATAAATAAGAAAGGTGAAACAATTATTCCTTTTCAATACGATGATGCTTTTTTCGGCGATCAATTTTTATCAATGGGAAAAATGACTGCTGAGGGAATGAAATATAAATTATTTCGCGGCAGCAATTTAAAGGAAATCATCTTTGAAGAAGAGTTCGATTATATCAAGGATTTTTCGATTAATAAAAATGATTCCATTGGAAATGCCTACTTGATATTGGATAAAAAAACGAATACCGCTCAAGTACTTTCTGAAGATAAACAAGAATTCATGCATTTCAATCATTTTAAAGACGGAAATAAAGCATTGGAATTTGTTGAAAATTTAAAACAAATTGATCTGTTTTACGATTACGTTTTGGTTAATAATTACGCTGGTTTGTATGAAGTTTATTGTTCAAATGGAGATAAGTTTTCTGATGAACAATTTTACGCTTACAGCAATTTAGATAATGGATTTGATGGATATGTATTTTTCATGAAAGATCATTATGAGGAAACATATGCAGTGCCTCAAAAAATTGGCAATGGCAAGGTTTACAAATTTCCTTTTGAAATATTCAGCATTGAAAAATTGACTGACAAAGCTTATATGGTTTCAACTGACTATGGCGACAATATTTTCAGACCTTTTGCAACTAATAATTTGGTAAATCCAACCAACGAGGAATTGTACTTGGATTACTACCTGATTGAAAATATGCAACTAGCACTTTTTGCAGGTTTTCGTGGTGATTACATTGGCTATGATATACTGAAAGATTCGCTATTTATTAGCAATACAAAAACATCAGAAGAAGCGAATCAACAATTATTGAATTATGTGAAATGGTCCATTTCTCCATATTTGGACAGCTTAAAAACAAAAATTGACCATCCAATTAAAGAATTAATCCAAGTAAATTTGGTCGAAAAAGGCAAAAACATCACGGAATATACAGATGAAAATAATGTTGTTTTGTTAGATCGAGTGCCTTTAAGATTCAATTTTTCTAAATCTACCGATGGAAATGGAGGAACATTTTTCATTTCTAAAATTGAAGCATCTGAAGAACCATATTACGTTTTATCAACGGTACTAGACAGTAAATTAAATGTAATTGTTCCTTATACCTCTGGATCTGTGCAAGATGTTAGAATTTTAAAAAACGACACAATTGTGCTTATTCAGGGAGAAATGGACACATTTTATATATACTCTTGTCACCATAAAAAGATGATTTATCATACAGACCTATTGAAACTTGCGGGTGGGAAAAATTTCTATGCTAAAATTACTTCTTTCGGGATCATGAATGAATTTGGAAAGAAAAATGGTTTGATGGATTACTCTGGGAAAATTTTAGTGCCATTTCAATATGAATATTACGAAAATGAAGGTTTTGAAATGAATCCCAGTCCCGTTTTAGATTTAATCAATCCAAAAGGAATTCATTGTTACTATTTTGTAGAAAAACAAACAATGATTGAAGGCTGTAAAGTTTATAGCGACTTATCCTTTTTGAATGAAAAATATATAGGTTTACAAACCAAGCCAAATCAATATCAACTTTATAATCGAGAAAAAGCAAGTTTGGTTTTCAACGAAACATTTACCGATATCATTTACAATTCCGATAACGAACAAGCAATCATTAACAATGAGAATATTTATGGCTTGTATTATTTCAAAAATCAGGTTTGGTTAGAAAATTTGAACTTAAGTGAAGAAGAATTTTTTAAGATTTACGATGAAAAGTATCTGAAATAAATCAAAACTTCCAGAAACCAAAAAGAGGAGTAAACCTATGAAATTCTACTCCTCTTTTCGCTAAACTATGCTAAAACTATAAAACCCAAAAACAACTCCTATGAAAAATTGCTATTGTGGCACAAAGGTATATCTTTTGTTTTGATCTCGAACATTTGAATGTTTAAAAAAATGTTAAATTATTTTTAAGAAAACTAAAGTTACCAAATTTCAATTTAAATCGAAAAACTATTCTCCAAAATTTAGCAAACCAAATTTTTCTTTTCTATTGATAATCAAGTAAATCAACATTTCCTTGTTTTTATAATCTGTTTCAAACAGTTTGGGAACAGCCAAGGCATTGGTTTCTTGTCTATCAAAAAAAGTATTTCTTTCAATTGATCCATCTTTGAGTCCAACTTCCACCTTGGCTACGGTATTGGTTTTTTTCCTAAAACTAGAAGTGTAATCGTTATTATTCCAAACACCTCGTTCGTCGTAATTATTCAAATTATCATTAAAGAAAATTACCAATTTGTCTTTTGTTACAAACCGTGCAACAGAACTATAATAGCCATAATCGTTGACTGAAACTTGATTTTTCGGAATATTTTTGACCCATTCAAAAGTTCCATTTGGTTGAATTTTATATACAATCAAATTATTGTAGTAGTAATAAAAAGTGGAAGATGTCATATTTGTTCGATAATCATTCGAAGTTACTTGTCGAACATAATATTGTTCCAACATTCCGATGATACTTCCATCTTCTAAAGTTATTGTTTCTCGGATATCATAATTGTATAATTGTGGCGCTGCTTTTCCGCTTGCTTCCCGTTTATTTGCGCGTTCAATCTCTTTTTCAGACCAATCTTGCATGATGAAATCTTTGCTGAATTTTTCAAAACCTTCATCGATGATTTCTTTTTTATCAAAATCCAATCGAAAATAAAAAATCCCTTTAATTCCAACATTTCCGCGTTCAGCATCGCCATACAAACCTGTGAAAGTCATGATGCGATTATTGTCAGAAGAAAAGCCCATGTCGTAAATTCGCTTATTGTCCAAATCTAATTCAAATTCGTCCAAACCATCAGGCGTAACTTGAATCAAAATGGCTTTTTCTAGGGTAGAACGGTCTTTTACTCGACCTTTTTCATTTGCATTGTAAATTTTACAAGCCAAAAAATAATCGCCCGTATTGGATAAATATCTATTCGAAATTTCAGAAATATTCGGATCATAAGGTGATTCATATTCTCCTTCTGTAATTACTTCCAAACTATCTGTCAAAACTTTATATCCAAATTTTTGCTTTTCAGTTTTTGAGCCAGGAATATCGTATTCAACGCAAATAAATTCTTTGTTTTGAGAATTAATAATGTTAAAATAACCTCTTCTACTCCAATTGCTTGGAATATCGAAAGACGTCAATTCAATAGCTGGTCCATCTTGCTTACAATCTGCACCATACTTTTGCATGTATAAGATATTTTTTCCATCCAATTTATCAGATAGAAAAACGACAACTTTGCTATTGATGGTAGAAACGCCTTCAAAAGTCGCCAAACTTTTGCCAACAACATATTGAATTCTGCCCGAACTATTTACAATAAAATGATTGTGATTAGCCATATACATCGAACCTAACATTCCACCTTGCCAGCGCAAAGTAAAGAAATTGGCCCCTGAAACAGGAAGAATTTGAGATGTTATACCCTTACTTTTGGTCAATTCACTCCATTCAATATTGTATTGTGAATTGACAAATGATGCCAAAAACAAAGAGCAACCGACAAACCAAATTTTAATCATTTTCAATCTTTTACCTAAAAGTAACGATAAGATTCTATTTCACCAACTGCACGCCAGTATAATTTTGAGGTGTGATTTGTTTCAATTCAGTTCTTACAGATTCTGAGATTTCCAATGTGTCGATAAAATCATGCACAGTTGTTTGCGTAACTGCCTCATTTTTTCGTGTCAATCCTTTCAATGCTTCATAAGGTTTTGGATAACCTTCACGGCGTAAAATCGTTTGAATCGCTTCAGCTACAACCGCCCAATTTGCTTCCAAATCTCTGGCAAAAGCAGCTTCATTTAACAATAATTTTTCCAAACCATTCAATGTTGATTTGAAAGCGATCAATGCATGTGCCAAAGGAACACCAATCATTCTCAATACAGTCGAGTCTGTCAAATCACGCTGCAATCTTGAAACTGGTAATTTAGAAGACAAATGTTCCAACAAAGCATTTGCAATTCCAATATTTCCTTCTGAATTTTCAAAATCAATTGGATTAACTTTATGAGGCATGGCAGATGATCCAACTTCACCTTCTTTCAATTTTTGCTTGAAATAATCCATAGAAACATACAACCACATGTCGCGGTTCAAATCCAAAATGATCGTATTGATTCTTTTCAATGCGTCAAAAAGCGCCGCTAAATTGTCATAATGCTCAATTTGCGTTGTAGTTTGAGATCGATCTAATCCCAAAACATCATTCACAAAATGATTGGCAAAATCAACCCAATTGTGCGTTGGAAATGACACGAAATGTGCATTCATATTTCCTGTTGCTCCACCAAATTTTGCAGAAAATGGAACCGCCAAGGCTTGTGTAAATTGTTTTTCTAAACGCTCTGAAAAAACTTGAATTTCTTTCCCTAAACGTGTTGGAGAAGCTGGTTGTCCGTGTGTTTTTGCCAACATAGGAATGTCTTTCCAAGTGGATTTCAAATCATTCAATTTATCAATCACTTGTTGCAACATTGGATAATATTCATTTTCCAAGGCTTCTTTCAATGAAAGTGGAATACTTGTATTATTGATATCTTGAGAAGTCAATCCAAAATGCACGAATTCCAAATATTTCTCCAATCCAAGAGCAATCATTTGCTCTTTCAAGAAATATTCTACCGCTTTTACATCATGATTGGTTACTTTTTCTGAATTTTTAATCCAAAGTGCATCGTTTTCTGTAAAATTCAGATAACAATTGCGCAGCGATTCAAACTTTTCTCTTGGAAAATCTTTCAAAGGTTCAACATTGGATTCTACCAGTGAAATCAAATATTCTACTTCCACTCGCACGCGGTATTTGATCAATCCAAACTCAGAAAAATAAGGTGCCAATTCATTGGTTTTTCCTCTGTATCTTCCGTCAACAGGGGAAATTGCGGTCAACGCATTTAATTCCATAACGTATATTAAAGTGCAAAGGTAATGATTCGTTTACAAATGTCGATTCATTTTATGACATCATTCTTTGTTAAATTAGGTCAAAAAACGCATGAAATCAATTCAAATAGAATTTTCTGATAAATATTGCTAATAATTGGTTAACAAATTAGACTTTAAACTTTAATTCCTTAAATTTCGGAAAATTTACTCAGAGCATGAAGGCGAAAATTTTATTAGCAGAAGACGATACTAGTTTAGGATTTGTTATCGCAGATCAATTGCGTTCAGAAGGTTATCATGTAACACTTTGCACCAATGGAATGGATGCTTATCAGCGTTTCAATGACGAAAAATACCATCTGTGTATTCTAGATGTAATGATGCCGAAAAAAGACGGTTTCACTTTGGCTGCAGATATCCGTAAAATTGACAAAGAAACGCCTATTATTTTCTTGACTGCGAAGTCTATGACTGAAGATAAAATTGCAGGATTTGATGCTGGTGGTGACGACTATTTGACTAAACCATTTAGTTTTGAAGAACTTCAAGTGCGAATTAAAGCTTTATTAAAACGCATAAACATTTTGGTTACTGAGCCAGAAGAAGTGATTATTCCATTAGGAAGTTATCAGTTTGATACTGAAAATTACAAATTGATTCATGCCGATTTCGAAAAAACCTTGACCAAAAAAGAAGCGCAAATTTTAAAAATCTTGTGCAAATTCAAAAATCAAGTGGTTGCAAGAGAAATTGTTCTCAATGCCGTTTGGGGTCAAGATGATTATTTTGTAGGAAGAAGTTTAGACGTTTTCATCACGAAATTGAGAAAATACTTGAAAGAAGATCCAAAAGTAAGCATCGCCAATATTCACGGAATTGGATTTAAATTGGAGTTAGCTGATTAATGAATACATACATTTTACATTTAGAAACTGCAACGAAAGTTTGTTCGGTTGCGCTGTCTTTGAATGGACAAATCAAACAATTAAAAGAAATCCAAGAAGCAGGATTTTCTCATGGTGAAAATCTCACTTTATTGATTGAAGATGCTCTAAAATCCGAAGGAATTAAAGCCAATCAACTTTCAGCGGTTTCGATTGCTTCTGGTCCTGGTTCCTATACGGGTTTACGAATAGGTGTTTCCACAGCCAAAGGATTGTGTTATGCACTTTCAATTCCATTGATCGCGGTCGATGCGTTGGTTTCGATTCAACAAAATGCGATTGAAAAATATCCAAATCAAAACATCATTCCTATGATTGATGCGAGAAGAATGGAAGTTTTTGGAGCTGTTTACAATTCGAAAGGTGAAATTCTTAAACCCATATCCGCTGATGTTTTGGACGAAAATTCTTACAC
>JBFYPS010000099.1:0-5772 GCA_041303135.1 Crocinitomicaceae bacterium
TTACACCTTTCCCTGCTGCTTCAATCATTTCCATAGCTTTTTCAAGCTGTGGACCACAATCACATCTGCAAGAACCGAAAATATCACCTGTTAAACAAGAACTGTGAACACGCACTAAAACGCCTTCATTTTCATCCCAAGTTCCTTTCACTAAAGCTAAATGTTCTTGACCAGTTGTTTTTTCTTTGTAGGCATATAATTGAAAATTACCAGATTTTGTTGGCATTTGCACATCTACAATTTTATCAATCAAAGAATCGTGTTTCAAACGGTATTGGATCAATTGCTCGATAGAAATAATTTTCAAATCAAACTTTTTCGCTACTTCCACCAATTGAGGAAGTCGCGCCATTGAACCATCTTCATTCAAAATCTCCACTAAAATTCCCGCTGATTGAAAACCAGCCAATCGGGCCAAATCAATAGATGCTTCCGTGTGACCTGTTCTTCTTAAAACGCCACCTTTTTTAGCTCGCAATGGGAAAATATGTCCCGGACGACCTAAATCGCTCGGTTTTGTTTCTGGCGAAACCAATGCTTTGATCGTTTTCGCTCTATCATGGACTGAGATTCCTGTTGTACAACCATTTCCAATTAAATCAACAGAAACTGTAAATTGAGTTTCGTGTAAAACAGTATTATTGGTAACCATCAAATTTAATTCTAATTCTTCACAGCGTTTTTCGGAAAGCGGAGTACAAATTAATCCTCGTCCGTGAGTCGCCATGAAATTAATCATCTCAGGAGTCACCATTTCTGCGGCGGCAATAAAGTCGCCTTCATTTTCACGGTCTTCATCATCGACAACAATGATGACTCTTCCTGCTTTTATTTCTGCGATTGCCTCTTCTATACTGTTTAATTTAAAATCCATGATTTGTAAAAATTGTGGTGCAAAATTACGGAATTTTCTTGGTTAAAGGAAAATTCTTGAGCAATTGCAAAAAGATTGTTTTGGAGCTTGTTTGGTGGATGAATTGATTGAATAGATTTAGGTCTAAATTGTCGATTTTATTATTCTCTAAAGGTTTCTAACCGATAAAAACCAATGTAAATGATGTAATAATAATCAAAATTAAATGGCATTGCTAGTTGAAGTTAATAGATTCATTTACAATATTTATGGAAAGCTCAGCAAAATAAAGTACTTAAAAGTTTCTAACGGATAAAAACCTTTTTTTTTTCAAAATAAATTTGGATATATCATCTATTATGCATTAATTTTAATATGAAATCCTTTCAAATAAACCAAAATGAAAAATAGCCAATTTAAAAAAGAAGACAGACTTTGCTGCGTCTGCGATAAAAAATTATTCGGCCGTTCCGACAAAGTTTTCTGCGATATTCAATGCAAAAACAAATATCATTCAGAAGTTCGAAAAAATGCTAAAAACACAATAACGAACAACATTAACATTCTCAAAAAAAACTACAACATACTTTGCAGTTTATTGGGAGAAAATTGCCACAAATTTGAAATCAATAAATTAAAGCTTCAAGAACTAAAATTTGATTTTAGCGTCATAACTGGTATTGACAAGACAAATCTTGGAATTCAAACAAAAGATTTCAAATTGGAAGTATTTGAATTTAAATGGTACCAAACTGAAAATGATACAATTGTTATCTCAAGACAAAAAGACCAATCAAATCTATCTCCATACATGTATAAAAGATGGGTAAGATATGTAAAACCCTTGCAAACTGAAGAAATCGTAGATCAAGTTTAGAACATGTGACAATTAGTCGTATTTTTATCAATGGCACAATCATTGAATTTTATCTTATTCGAAAGTAAAATAATGCTATTTATGAAGTAAAATAATTTTCATGATTAGCCGACTGACATATTGACACAAATAGAAAACACGAAAATGAACGAATATACAGACAACGACTTTTTTGAATTTACAGGTGATATTGATGATGCAGAATTTATTCCTTTGATAACTCCTGAGGAAGAAGCAATTATGAACAATGCGGAATATCCGCTTGAATTACCAATTTTACCACTAAGAAACAATGTGCTTTTTCCAGGTGTAGTTATTCCAATTACTGTTGGGAGAGACAAATCCATTAAATTAATTCAGGATGCCAACAAAGGTGATAAAATTATTGGAGTGGTATCGCAACTCAATCAAGATGAAGAATCTCCTGAATTTAGCGATTTACACCTCGTTGGAACTGTAGCACAAATTGTTCGTATGCTCAAAATGCCAGATGGAAGCACAACTGTCATTATTCAAGGAAAAAGAAGATTTAAGTTAACCACGCCAATTCAAACTGAACCATACATGCGTGCGAAAGTCAAATATTTGACTGAGAAAAAATTTGACGAAAAATCTTCCGAAATGGAAGTAATGTTCAAATCTATCCGTGAACAAGCCATGCAAATTATTAGAGACAGTCCAAATATTCCTACTGAAGCGGGATTTGCCATTGGAAATATCGATAGCCCAACTTTCTTAGTCAATTTCATTTCCTCAAACATGAATGCCGACGTTTCTAAAAAACAAGAAATGTTGGAAGAATTGGACATGAAAAAAAGAACTTACATGGTTCTTGAACATCTCACTTTAGAGTCACAAGTATTGGAAATGAGAAATCAAATCCAATCAAAAGTCCGTAAAGACATGGACAAGCAACAAAGAGAATATTTTCTAAATCAACAAATAAGAACAATTCAAGAGGAACTAGGTGACAATCCGCAGGAAAATGAAGTTCAAGAAATGTTGAAACGTTCTAAAAAGAAAAAATGGAATGCAAAGGTTTCTAAGATCTTTGATAAAGAACTAAATAAACTACAAAGAATGAATCCTCAAGGTGCTGAATATACGGTTCAGTTAAATTACCTTGACATGCTACTTGATTTACCTTGGGATGAATTTACTTTAGATAAATTGGATTTAAAAAGAGCTGAAAAAATTCTTGAAAGAGATCACTTCGGTTTAGAAGATGTGAAAAAACGTATTCTAGAATATTTAGCAGTTTTGAAATTAAAAGGCGACATGAAATCGCCAATTTTATGCTTCTATGGACCTCCTGGAGTTGGTAAAACTTCTTTAGGAAAATCAATAGCTGATGCCCTTGGACGAAAATATGTTCGCATGTCACTCGGTGGTGTGCATGATGAATCGGAAATCAGAGGTCACAGAAAAACCTATATCGGCGCGATGCCAGGAAGAATTATCCAAAATCTAAAAAAAGCTGAAACTGCAAATCCAGTTTTTGTATTAGATGAAATTGATAAACTAGGTAAAAGCAATCATGGAGATCCTTCATCTGCACTACTTGAAGTCATGGATCCTGAACAAAACAAAGAATTTTACGATAATTACATTGAAACAGAATTTGATCTTTCTAAAGTGATGTTTATCGCAACTGCAAATTCACTTTCTTCGATTCAAGGTCCATTAAGAGATCGAATGGAAATCATTGAGGTGAACGGCTATACAATCGAAGAAAAAATCGAAATTGCAAAAAATCATTTGATTCCAAAACAACTCGAAGCGCATGGAATCAGCAAGAAACAATTTTCTATCGATAAAAAAACCTTGGAAAAAGTTATTGAAGAATATACCAATGAATCTGGCGTTCGTGGATTAGACAAAGTGATTGCGAAATTGGTGAGAAATTCTGCAAGATTAATAGCGATGGAAGAAGCTTTTTCACCGAAAATTCAAATCGAAAATTTAAATGATATTCTAGGTCCAGGAAGAGCAAGAACCAAATATCTCAATAATGATGTTGCAGGTGTTGTTACAGGACTCGCTTGGACAAGTGTTGGAGGAGATATCCTTTTTATTGAATCTTCCATTACGAAAGGTAAAGGGAAATTAACATTGACAGGAAATTTAGGAGATGTTATGAAAGAATCAGCAATCATCGCACTTGAATTTTTGAAATCACACAGTCAATGGCTAAATTTAGATCAAGCAGTATTTGACAATTACAATGTGCATATACATGTGCCTGAAGGCGCAACACCAAAAGATGGACCAAGTGCTGGAATTACTATGTTGAGCTCATTAGCATCTTTATTTAGCCAAAGAAAAATCAAAAAGAATCTGGCGATGACTGGAGAAATCACTTTACGCGGTGATGTACTTCCTGTCGGCGGAATCAAAGAAAAAGTTTTGGCAGCGAAAAGAGCTTCGATCAAAGAAATCATTTTGTGCGATAAGAACAGGAAAGATATCGAAGAAATCAAACAAAGTTACCTTGAAGGTCTTACATTTCATTATGTCAATACAATGAAGGAAGTAATTGATCTTGCACTTACAGATGAAAAAGTTGTAGATGCGATAGAAGTGAAATAGTTTCATAGTTTAAATAGTGAAAGCACTTGTTTTTAAAGCAAGTGCTTTTTGCATTATTTAAGTTCATTTTTTTAAAATGGGATAATATCCACAAATTCATGTTTGAAAATAATCCTCCATAAAACGAGGAAAGAAACTAAATTTGTAACATGCAAGATACTTACAAACATAAAGGTTTAAGAAAACAATTGATTGATGAATTGCGTCAAAAGGGAATTTCAGATGAAAAGATTTTAGATGCAATCAACGAAGTTCCACGTCATTTTTTTCTAGATCTTGCTTTTGAAACCCAAGCTTATTCAAATCAGGCATTTCAAATCGGTGCTGGTCAAACTATTTCTCATCCCTATACTGTGGCTTTTCAAACGCAACTTTTAGAACTTTCAAAAGGTGAAAAAGTGTTGGAAATTGGCACTGGTTCTGGATTTCAAACTTGTATTCTTTGTCAACTTGGAGCAAAAGTTTATAGCATCGAAAGACAGCGTGAATTGTTTATCAAATCCAAAACCATTATCAAACAAATGAAATTTCATCCTGAACTTTTCTATGGTGATGGCTACAAAGGTCGACCGTTTAACGCTCCTTTTGATAAAATCTTAGTTACTTGTGGTGCACCCTTTATTCCTGAAGCTTTGACAGATCAACTAAAAATTGGTGGAATTTTAGTAATACCATTAGGCGCAGGAAATGTGCAAGAAATGCAGCGAATTACCAAAATTTCAGAAACTGAATTTACCACCGAAAATTTTGGAGATTTTAGCTTTGTTCCCATGTTGGAAAAAACAAAATAATCTTAATTTTTAGTCAAAATTCCTTAACTTGATTGTCGTTTAAAGAAATTGAATTAACTTTATTTCAAGAAAGGCACGGTTTTTGGCTTTCGATCAATGTAAAATAATAAATTTAAAAACTATGAAAAGTTTAAAAATAACATTCGCTGCTTTAACATTAACTTTGTTTGCTAACGTTTCAATCGCTCAAGATCAAAATGGTGAGAAAAAAACTCCAGAGGAAAGAGCAACAGCACAAACAGAAAAATTGTCTGAAAAATTATTGTTGAGCCCAGATCAAAAAACACAAGCGTACGATATCAATCTTGCAATCGATCAAAAAAATGAAGCTGTTCGCGCTGACAAAAATATGTCTGAAGAAACAAGAAAAGCTTCAATTCAAGGAAATAATGATGCAAGAAAGGAAATGATTAAAGCAATCTTAAATCCAGAGCAATTGAAGAAATTTGAAGAACTTGAAGTTAAACGTGACGCAAGATTAGAAAATAGATCGAAAAAAGCAGACTTTAAAGTGTTGGAGCAAAAACCTGCTGAGGCAACGCCAGTAGAAAAATAATTTTTAAATAATATTTTTAAAAGCAGTTTGATTTTCAGACTGCTTTTTTTTATGTCAAATTTTGTGAAAACTGATATTCAAAGTCCTTTCAATCACTTTTACCTTC
>JBFYPS010000100.1:0-6974 GCA_041303135.1 Crocinitomicaceae bacterium
AACAATTATTCCAAAGCCAAAAATTGCGAAAAAAATAAGGACATAAATAAACAGTGAGTTTAAAATGATTATTAGTCCAATTCCAATTTTTCGTTTCACAAATAGAATCTAAATTCCCTAAAACCTAAACGTCACGCCACCCATCACTTGGAAACCTTGCACTTGGTAGTTGTACCAGCGTTGGTATCTTTGTGCTGCTAAATTGTTGAATTGTAGAAATGCGGAAATGCGTTTGTTGTAACGGTATTCTACGCCCAAATTTACGTCTGCGATGAATCCCAATTTTTGGGCAAATTGTCCGTCTTCTAAAGTCACATTGGTGCCTTTCTCGTACACCAAGGCTTTTCTTCCGCCTTCGTAATTCATGTCCAAATTGATGAGAAATTTGTCAAACAAATTGTAACTTCCTCGTGCAATCAATTGAAATTGAGGTAAATTCCAAGCAAACGAATTGTTTTTGGCATTGTATGAAAAGAACTTCGCAACACCGTCAATTTTCAGTTTTTCAGACATTTGGTAAGAAATCGATCCTTCAATGGTGGCGATGTTCATCGTGTCGTAAATCACCCTGAATTGATTTCTTCCTGTGGCATAAACCGTGTCAGTCACAAACAAAGCTTTGTTTTTGTGGTTTGAGAAGCTCGCACTGGCGTTGAAAGCAATTCTTTTGGTTAACGTTCCTTTGAAACCAATGAAGGCGTTGAGCGTGTTGCTTTCGTTTTGCAATTGCACATTGGAAAGAATAAATTCGTTTTCTAGACTCAAACTTTTGAAAGTGTTTTGTTTCAATCCACCCTTGATTCCTGCGTAAGGAATTAAAATGTCGTCAAACATGGAATACTTGACTTCCGCCACGGGATAAATGTAAAACTTCGCTTTTTCTTGCGCGTCAATCGTGATGTCGATCCCAACTTGTGCTTTCAATTTGTTGTTCATCGCATAGGTCGTGATGCTTGGTTTCAAGTTCACAATCGTGTTGTTTTTGATGATTCCTGTGTCCAATGAATTCAAACCTGCGTCTTTTTCGCCGTATTTGTAGCCGTTGTAACGGATGTTCAAATCTGCTGCAAAAACTTCCTTGCCCATTTGGTACCAAAACGAACTTGTTGCTGCGAAATAATTTTCTCGTCCTCTCCAATTCGCCAAACTGTCGATTTTGGATTTTTTGTCTTGAAAATTGAAATAAGCCAAGCCAACTTTGTAGTTCAAATTAGCGCTGTCTTTTTTGTGTGAAGCGAAAGAAAATTGTGCGCCAATTTCATTGAAACGGTTTTGAATGCTGTCGCGGTCTGCTTTTTCATTCTTGAAACCATATTGGTGCAAACCTCTGTTGTTGTTGATAAATTCGCCTCGCGCAGTGTAATTTTTTTCGTTGATACCACCAAAAATATTCAAACTTGTACGGTCGAATTGCGCTGGTGCGTAGCCTTTGATGTTGCCGAATGAACTCAAATGTTTCAAATGTCCGCCGTAAACATATTTGCGTGAGCGCGTATTGTTGTAATAAATTTCTCCCAAGGGCATGAAAGTAGAACCGATTCCAACTTTGACATAAAAATTATACAATTGTGGCAATTTGTCAACCAATTTTACTGTCGCTGGCTCAATGGTATCCAAAATGATTTTGGTTTCATATTTCAGCGAAAGCAGTGGATATTCTACTTCCGATTGCGGAATAACAGTGTCGATAATTTTTGGTGATTCAGGGATTCTATATGCTTCTGGAATTGTGCGGTTGGCTTTTACCACAACGTTTTCTTCGTCTTGCTTGATTTGAGCAAAACTGGTCAAACCAATAACACTAAATGCGAGTAAAATGAAATATTTGAACATGATTAATTGTCTTTTTCGTTAATTTCGATTTCTGTCGATTTCTTTTCTTCCACCACTTTTGGCGTTGATTTCAATTGCATCAATTCGTCCCAAAGTTGGTTCGCTTCTAGCAAAATGCCATCGTCTTGAACAGTGTAATTATCAATCACCGACTGCAAAGTGTGTTCAGCTTGAAACAAATCTTGTTTGGCAATCAACACTTTGGATTGTAAAATCAATGCTTTGGCAGTCCAGAAATTATAAGTTGGTTTCATTTTCAGCAAGGCTCGAATTTCAGTTTCTGCTTTCACATGTTCTTTTTGCTTGTAATACATTTCAGCCAAATAAAACTTCGATTCTGGCGCCATCACGGTTGTGGTGTTTTTGACAACCCATTCCAACGATGGTTTCGCTTCAGTGTAATTTTCTAACTGATAGAATGAAATTCCTTTGATATACTCCGCTTCCAATTTAATGGTGGATGCTGTCAAAGTATTCGCAAGCACTTTTTTGGAATATTCTGAAGCGCTCAGCCAATTTTCGAGGAAGAAATTACAACGCATCAAACCAATTTGTGTATTGTGCAAAGTGCTTGGTCGGGAAGTCACTTTTTCCAGCTTGGCATAATAGAACATTGCGGTTTCGTAATCACCGCTGTTGTACAAGTTTTTCGAAACGCGAATCGCTGCCAATTCTGTAAATTCTGTATTCGGTTTTTCCAACAATGCGCGGTACATTTCCAGTGCTTTTGCTTCGTTTCCAGTTCTGAAATAGGCGTTTGCCAAATAAGCTTGAATTTCAATTTCGTACTTTCCGCCAGGATATTTTGACAAATATTTCTCTAAATCTGGGATTGCTTCTGTAAATGAACTGTCTTCGTATGGTTCAAAAGCAGCACTGTAATAACTGTCTTCCAAATCATCCACAACCTCATCGGAGCAATTATACACTTTCAATTCTTCGATTCTATCCAATTGTTTTTGTGCTTTATAAATATCGCTCAAACCTTTCACCCCGTCAATGCAAGTTTCGCGGTCGGTGCCATATTCAGCCAAGATTTTCTTGTATAAATCTTCTGATTTGGCGTATTCTTTTTTCTTGAAATAGATGTCCGCAATGTTGATTTTCGCTTCGCGCACCAAGATATACGTTGGATAATCGGTCACCAATTGTTGGAAATAAGACAATGCCTTGTCGTCTTGCTCTTTCGCTCTAAAACTCATCCCAATTTCATAAATTGAAGCCATGATGTATTGCGATCGCGGATAATTGTTGACAATGTCTTGCAAATTTTTGATTTTATCGTCCAAGCCGTTTTTTTCTAATCCATAAGTCAACGACATGAAAAACAAAGCTTGATCTTCATTTCCGGCTTTCAATTCATACACTTCTTTGTAGTTCTTGATGGCCGATTCGTTTTTCTTAGTGATATAGTAATAATCCGCCAAACGCATGTAAGCATCTGCTTTCTTGGACTTATTTTTCAAATTTCCTTGTGAAAGGTAGTTTTTGAAAGCGTTTTCCAATTGCGGGTTTTGCAAAGTTTTGTCCTTTTTGGCAGTATTCAAATATGCATATCCTAAATTGTAATAGGCATCAGCACGCAAACTTGAAGAAACATTCCCAGGAAGTGATAAAAACGCATTGTAGCCTTGAATCGCTTTCACATCGTTTTTCATTTGGTAATAAGCGTCTGCAATCCAGAATTTTGCTTTGGCAGCAATTTCCGCGTCAATTGGATATTTATCAACCAATTCAAAGGCATCAATCGCTTTCAAATAAGACGATTTCTGAAACAATTCCACGCCGTGATTGAACGCCACGATTTGATAAGCCGTTTTCAAACGAATGTCTTTGGTCGCCAATTTATCCAAGGATTTCAGCGCGGCTTCGTAATTGTTGGTAGAAGTGTAAACATTCACTAAATATTGATACACCTCATTTTTTCGATCTGAATTTGGATATTTTTTAAGATACAATCCCAAAGCTTCCACCGCTTCGTCGTATGGATTGACATCTAATTTGTAAGACAAAATCGCATAATTGTACAAGGCATCTTCTTGGATTTTGGCATCGACATCCATCACTGCTGCTTCTTCAAAAGCCGTTCTTGCATAAGCGTTGTTTCCTTTTTTGAGGTAACATTCGCCAATGTGGTAAAATGCAATTTGTCCCAAAGTATCTTTCACTCTCGAAACGCGGTCAAATAATTGAATCGCTTTGTCGTAATTTGAACTTCGGTAATAAGCGTAACCCAATTCATAATCTTCGTCGCGGGTTGTGTTGGCTTTTGAATTGTATTTTTCCAAATACATTACTGCTTCGTCGTATTTACCGACGCGGTAGAAAGCGTCACCAATCAAATGATTCATGCTGCTCATGCTGGTAGATTTCACACTGTCAACCAACGCTGGAGCGAATTTAGCAACATCTTCATATCTTCCTTGCAAGTAATAAATTTGCGTGATGTAATAAGGAACAACTTCTCTAAATCGTTTATCTCCCAATAATTTTTCAAAACCTTCCAAGGCTGTTTGGTAGGATTTTTCGTTGTAGGCAATGTGCGAATAATAATACAAAGAAGGAGCGCCATACTGCGAAGTGCTATTTCTCACCTCAAAAAAAGCAGCGCGGGCAGCGGGAAAATTGTTTTCTTGGAAATTGGCGTAACCCAATTTGAAGTAAAATTCATCTTTGTCGTCGGCTTCCAAATCTAGCGCATGCAATTTGTTGAACCATGCAATCGCTTCTTTGAAGTCTTTTTTCTGGTAATAATACCTTCCTAATTTGTAGTAAATTTTGGTTCGATAAATGCTTTCTGGAAAATTTTTATTGAAATCTTCTAGCAATTTCACGCCGTCATTGTTAAACAATTCCAAAGCTGAAACTCCCTCATAATAAAGTGCTTTCAGGTAAAAAGGGTCGTTTTTTTGCGCAAATTGATCAATAAATCCACGAAACTCTTTTCTTGCCGCGCTGTATTGTTCTTTTTCGAATAATTCTTCTCCACGGAAAAAAGCAGCGTATTCACTGTTGTATTTTTCAGAAGTTTGTGCGCCCAAATTTAGGGTAGCCAACATCGATAATATGACCAAGAAACGGTTCATAAAGTTCTATATTTTTTAAAAAGGATAAAATTAAACGACTTGAGGCTGTGTTTTGGAGAGCATGCCTAAAAGTTTTAAACGCGGCTGTGTTCAAATTATTTTGAAATTCTGCCGTGCGATGGGGAATAAATCCGCAACTTTACACTAAATCTTTCACCCGTGGGACAAGTAATTCGATTAAAAGACGCCAAAATCTATCAACAAAAAGAGTTGGTCTTGAACAACATCAATTTTGAGTTGCAAGACAATGAAATCATTTACTTGATCGGTAAAACGGGAAGCGGAAAAAGCAGTTTGCTTAAAACGTTGTTTGGCGAATTGCCACTCACGGACGGAAAAGGCGATGTTGCAGGATTTGATTTACTGACGCTCAAACGCAAAGACATTCCGATGTTGCGCCGAAAAATTGGGATTATTTTCCAAGATTTTCAATTGTTGATGGACCGTTCGGTGATTAAAAATTTGTATTTCGTGATGCAATCCACCGGTTGGAAAGACAAGCAACAAATGGAGCAACGTGCGACAGGCGTTTTGAAAATGGTTGGCATTGAGAACAAAGCGAATTTGATGCCGCACACTTTATCTGGCGGAGAACAACAACGTGTAGCGATTGCCCGCGCGTTAGTCAACAAACCAGAATTGATTTTGGCCGATGAACCAACTGGAAACTTGGATCCAGAAACCTCGGAAGAAATCATGCGCTTGTTGATTACTGTGGCGAAAGAAGAAAAATCTTCTGTCATCATGGCGACGCACGACATGTCGATGGTCGAAAAATTTCCAGGACGTGTTTTCAGGGTTGAAAATGGCGGCATGAAAGAAGTGGATAATTTGAATCGTTTTGATCCGTTTAAGACTTTGTTTAACGAGTAATCTTTCGTTCTTTTTTATCAAGAAAAAAGAACCAAAAAATCAAGGCTAAGTCATCAAGTTAAAGCGCAAATTTTCGTACGAAATCAAATTATCACCTCAAGCGCTTTATTTTAAAAGCTTCTGAAAACGTGATTTTGTCGGTGATCTACTCCGCTGACACTGCGTAGCTTCCTCCAAAAGTCTACTTTTTCAGTGCGCCTTTAAAAACCTTTCTTCCAAGGCCGAAAAATCCATCATCAAAACTAGTCCGCATTCTTTAAATTCGATCATTCTGTTTCGGAAACTTCCGATTCTTCTTCATTTTTTTCTGGATTCACAAAATCAATCAATTTCTCGGTCATTTTGCCAATGAATTCGTGGATTCTGTCGTGGTATTTATGGTACAAGACGTGCAAAATTTCGCTTAAAATCAAAGATTTCAGTGCTTCGCCGCCGGATGCGTCTTTTTTGAAGATTTTCCCAACCACAAAGTCAATTCCAGCATCGCCAGCCATGGTGCCAGCCACTTCGTTTTCTTCACGCACGCGCAACAAAGCGTTCTTCAATAAATTCGCAGGTTGAATCGATTGATAAACTTCATGAAAATTGGCTTTCAACACCAATTCTTGCGCTTCTTTTTGCGATTCTAACACGGCAATTTGTTGCTTCAAAGCCAAATAATTGCTGATTGGAGGAGTTTGTTTTTCCATAATTTTCAATTATTGCTCTTCTAAAATTGAACGAATTAATCGGTTGCGCACAGGATTTATAATCAATGACTTTCGAAAAATCAATACTGTTAAAAATAGCAAAAAGTAAAATCCTGAGAGCGTTAAGAAGCCTAAGGAGTAACTTCCAAACCAATCTGAAAGAAAAAAACCAAGCGAAACGCTCAAAAAAAGCACAAAAAGCGTAATAAAAACGCCCAAAATAACCGCCAAACTGGTCATAGATCCGATGGCAGAAACCTTGTCGGTGGTTTTTAAAACCGCTAGATCATAGCGTGTTGAGAGATATGCTTTCAGATTTTCATTCAAATCTTCAATGGGTGAATTTTCTTCCATAGAATAATGCATTTTGTTTGTAGTACTAAGTTACGGAAAAAGATTGGGGTTTGGGTGAGGAATTTCCGACCGACAAAATTCTTTTGTTCCTTTTCACTTCGTGGCTGCTTGCGCGGTGCTTGATCAAAACGAACCCAAA
>JBFYPS010000101.1:0-3529 GCA_041303135.1 Crocinitomicaceae bacterium
GTGTTTTTTCTGAAAAATATGCACCAATTTTTCGACACTTCGAATATCTGTTTTGTTGTCATAATAATCGAAAGGACTGTAAAAAGAAATATTTTCGTTGAACTTTGTTTTGGCATAATAACTAAAAATCCCCGCATAATGATTCAAATTTTGACTTTCAAAAGCTTTAGATAAATAGCTACACAACGAATACATTGCTCTGTCAGATTCAAAGACACCGTTTCGCTTTTTAATTAGATATTTCATTTCTTTCGCAACGTCATTTTGGATTTGTTGAGAATTTAAATCTTCACTTGTCGCAATCATGCAGGTTTTTAAAATGTGTTTTTGAAACAAAACTTCACTATTTGAACTTTTCACTAAATCCAGGTGCATTTTGGCATCTTCAATTCGATGCAAAAACAAATTTAATTGAGTCAACATCAAGTGATATTGCGCTGGATTCTTTTGTTTCCAAGTATTTAATGATTCTATTAAATTTTTGAATCTTTCTAACTGAGGGTGAATGTATTCGAAGTTGACCTTGGAAGGTTTTTCGACATAGTAATCCGCAGCATAGTAAGGATTAATTTCATTGGCATAAACGTCAAATGCATGATCGCCCTGTTCTTCTTCAAACTTGTTGAATTCTCTCATTAAAATCAATTTCAAATGCGGATGATTGGGCGAATATTTGACAATTGAATCGATAGAATTGAGATCGATAAAATAATTATTGACTTGTTTTATCACATATAAATCGGCAATTTCTTCAGCGTTTTTCGCGTATTTTAATTGTGATTTGAAATAAATTGGACGATATAATTTTTTCGAAATTGCTTGTTTATTGCTCGAATGACGAAAAACCAAGGCGTGCAAATAATTTGAATAAGGATTGATGTTTGCTTTTCTTTCTTCTTCCCAAGCATGGTATTCGTCATCGTGGTAAAATTTCATCGGTTTGAAATCTGCTTGGCGTTCTGAATAATAATGTGTTGCCCACCAATCCAAAACTGTTTTCTCTTTTCCTACGCCAAAATACTGGTGATAAATTCGTTGAAATTGCGACTTGTTTTCATTATAAAAAGCCAATCTCAGTAACTGAAAAGCGTATTTCTTTTTCCAAAAGTGATTGTGTTTTTCTTGGATAATTTTTTCACCTTCGACCATCAATTTCGGCAATGTTTTTTGACGTTCGATGTAGCTTTTTTCATCCCAAGGATCCAACGCAGTGATGTTGAATTCACATGATTTTGCAAAGGTTACAAAGCGTCTCAATTCTGAATTTTGTTGAATTTCTTTCCAAAATGCCAGACTTTTTATTTCAGATTCAGGGTGTCCACCGAAAAAGTAATCTTGAATTTCAGCCAAGCTACTTTTCAATTTCAATTTGCGTTTCCATTCTTTAGAAAGTTCAATTTCGTCAGTATTGTTTGGAATGCCTGGATAATTTTGCAAATTCAAACTGTAATACATCGGTCGCAGCGATTTTTGTTGAAATAAATCAGCATTGAAAAGTGAAAAGCGCATGCTTTCAGCAGGATAATACCAACCGCAAGCATTTACTTGAGCGACAAATAAAAGTGAAATTGAAGCTTTAAAAAGTGTCGAAAATGGATTTGATTTCTTTGGCATTGTTTTCAAGTTTTGATTGATCTAATTGATATAAAATGACGCGTGGATGTGCGTTGATGTTTTTTTGTCCTAAAATTTCAGCTAGTTTTTCAACTGATTTTAAATCGACGGTTTCTTTACGAACTTGGTCGCCTTCTTTCAAAACTAGATTGGTAAAAGAGTAATTACTCAAAACAGTATATTTCACGATACTTCCATCAGCATCTTGTTGCTTATTTTTTTCAAAATTGAAAGCATAATCTTCTAAAATTGATTCGTCGAAAAGTGCATTTAACTTTCCATTTCGATAGGAGGCACCCCAAGAAAAAATCGGCATGGCATAATCCAAAGGCAAGGGATAAGTGAATCTTTTTGGCAAATATTTTTGTATCTCTTTTAGGTCAAATATTGAATTGATACCTTCATTGTGTTGAATATTCCCCACATTGTAGCACATCAACATGCCTTTATCAACAGGAGGAACGCCCATTTCTTTGCGGTATTTGAAAGGATAAAGTCGAATTGTGGCTGAAATTATTTTGTCATTGAATTGTTTTTTGCAAGCACGCAGAAAAGTGAAGTATTTTTCCTTGGTAGAGGGCGTCCAATCACAATCAAATTGGATTTCGCTGAAAAAGCCCATGTAGTTGTCAACCAATGAATCCAAATTTTTGAACTTTTTTACGGCTAGTTCAGGATGAAGAATTTGGTATGGATCTTCACCATCTTTATAGACATAATCCTCATATTGATTTTGGTCATTCATTTGATAAAACAAAATCCTCAATTTTTGGTAAATCTGCTTAGGCAGTTGTTTTGCTGCAGAGTCAGATAGGTGCTTGAAAGTCTCGTTAGTGATGTAAATAACTGGAACAAAATTTTGAATACCATTAAAATCATTCATTGTATTTTCAAAATTCAAAGGCGATACTGGCACAACACAATCGAGTTCATCAGACCACTCCACATCAAACATGCGTACGTATAAGTGTTTTGTTTTGAATTGTGTAAAATTTGAATCCTCAGCGGGATTTTGCCAATTTGTTTTCCAAGCATAAAAACCATGTTCAGCCCGAAATTTGGGAATTAACTTTTTGTTTTTGGACGATTGATTTTCACAAGAAAAACAACAAGAAACAATTACGAGTAAAATGAGAAGACGTCGCATGAATTTTAATTTATTTGAGCAAATGTATTGCGTCAAATGCAATGATTGGCTTAAATTTCCATGAAAAGAAAACTTGATTTATTATTCGTTGACAATTTGAAATTATTCGCTTTGAAGTCGATTTTCAGGATCTAAAACCAAATTCTTCATGCTTTTTTAATATTCAAATAACATCAAAAGTGATTTATTTAGAGCGTATTATAATATCAATTAAGAAAAACATTGTTTTTTTTCAATCAAAACACTTGCACAAAGGAAATATATGTGTACCTTTGCAACGCTTTAAGCGAAAAGCATACACAATTTTGAAAGTACAATCTGACTGTTGTCAGGACGTTTTTTAGAAAATGTTTTCAAATATTGGTTTGGTAGTTCAGTTGGTTAGAATACATGCCTGTCACGCATGGGGTCGCGGGTTCGAGTCCCGTCCAGACCGCTTTTAGTTTTTTTATAAGCCTGTAAGTCATTGACTTACAGGCTTTTTTGTTACCTTGGATTTTGACCGTGGACTGCACCGTGGACGGATTTTTCGAAAAAACGACCTTTTTTTAAAGTGCTCATTTTCATTCTTTTCGCGAAATCTGAGTCCTGTCCGGACCGCAAATAAAAATCGGTGAAAAATGTAAATATCTTATTTTTAAGGCGATAAGATTTTTGGACTTCAATTATTCTCTTGTTTTTTGAATCGTTTTTGAAAAAAAATTTGATCAGATTTTTGAATTTTACTACTTTTAAAAGAAAAATGAATTCAGAAGAAATTCCTTACAC
>JBFYPS010000102.1:0-2773 GCA_041303135.1 Crocinitomicaceae bacterium
ATAAAATGCGGTTTTCTCCAGTAATCGGCACAATATCAGCACCAATGGAAATCGCCAGTAAATCCAATTGTTCAAATAATGTAGTCGTTTCCCAATCGTTGGCGATACACAAACCTTGCAATAATTTAAATCCAACGCCGCAACCAGACAATTCTTTGTAAGGATATGCGCAATCAGTACGTTTGGGATCTAAAACCAAACATTTTGGCAATGTTTCTCCAGGTGTGTGGTGGTCGCAAACAATGAAATCAATGCCTAAACTGTTGGCAAAATCCACTTTTTCATTCGCTTTAACGCCACAATCAAGTGCAATAATCAATTCAATATTCTGCCCATGCGCATATTCAATTCCTTGTGAACTAACGCCATAACCTTCCGCGTAACGATCTGGAATGTAAAATTCTATGTTTTTATAATGTTCAATCAACACGTTCCACATCACAGCAACTGCGGTTGTTCCGTCCACATCATAATCACCATAAATCATGATTTTTTGATTTTTGGCTATCGCTTCATTGATTCGCTCAACCGCTTTTTGTAGGTCTTGCATTAAAAACGGATCGTGTAAATCATTTAAAGAAGGACGAAAGAAATGTTGCGCTTCATCAAAATTTGAAATGCCTCTTTGCACTAAAATTGTTGCCAAGGCCGCATCAACATTCAAGGCTTGCGCCAAATTGTCAATTTTATTTTGTTCAGGTAAGTCTTTAATTAGCCAGCGTTTTTGCATTTTTTTGTAAAATTTATAAGTCTAAAAATGAGTTTTCTAAATTAAGATAAGGAGAATTTTTGAAATAGAAATTAATTTTTTCAATAATTCATTCCAATTCGCTAAACTAAATCAGCGTTTTTTGAATTTATTGCAACTTTAATTCAGCGAAAAAGTTTGTGTTATTCATTTTTCACAGACAAAGTCATCATGATACTGTCGCAATAATGGCCATTTTCTTTGAATAAATTGGGGATAATGCCACATTGCTTGAATCCCAACTTTTCATAAAGCTTTATGCCAGCCAAATTTTCTGCGTAAACTTCCAATTGTAAATTTTCCAACATTGGATTTGACTTTGCCCAATCAATGGCAGCTTGCATCAAAACAGTTCCGAGACCTTGATTTCTCCATTCGAGCAACATTCCCATTCCAACCAACGCATTGTGTTGCATTACTAAACGCTTGTTTCCTGTCAAATCAATATTCCCAATCAATTGATTTTCATATTCTGCCACCAAAAGCAAAGAATTTGGCGCATCCAAAAACGATTGAATCCAAGTTTCCTCTTGCAATAAGGTCAAGTGAAATTCAGAAGTTGATTTAGGAATGTACGGACTGTCATCTAAATAATTTTTGATCAAGATAAATAATTCTGGCGCATCGCTTATTTCAGCAATTCTAATAAGAACTGATTTCCCATTTTTAAGTTGAATATTTTTTGGAAGGAAATTCATTTTTGCACTTTTGAATTAATTTTTTTGGAAAGAAACCACCCAATACCAATCAATAAATTGAGCACGCCAAAAAACGAGAAAAAAGTCTGTTCCACAGTTGAACCTTGATTGACCAAAATAAAAAGCACCAAGCAAATCATTCCGGGAAGAATCAGACGAATAAACAAATTAAAAATGGTTAAAAAATAAGTTAAATTGATAATTCCACAGATAAAAACAGCCATCAATAAACCAATCATTCTTAGAATATTTGGTTCATATTTCAGAAAAACCCACATTAATCCGCCAACTAAAAGCAGAATGAGCGAGATGAAATATGGAAGTGTGAGATTGTATTTGGGCATTTGAAAAACGAAATAAGTGCTCACAAAATTAAAAACATTTGCATCAGAATGAAGGAATTGTCTATTTCTGAAGAATATAAAATGTAAACTTGATGCATTTTTAGAATTGTAAAGGTTTCTAAAAACAAAAAAGTCAGCACTTACATGCTGACTTTTTACGATCTCTCTTGGGCTTGAACCATTCCGATAGCTATCGGAACTGATTAACAGCCTAATTTTTGCGCTCTCTCTTGGGCTCGAACCAAGGACCCTCTGATTAACAGTCAGATGCTCTAACCAACTGAGCTAAGAAAGCGTTTACAACTCGATTTTGAATTGCGAGTGCAAATATATACAAAGATTTTTAAATGAAGTCAAAAGAACCGCAAAAAATCTAATATTTTCTTGATGGAATATTAATCAATTGTAAATCAACAATTAAAAATCGTCTTCATCCAATGTAAAATCATCTAATGAACCTTCAATGCAATCTCCTTCGTCGTCGCAATCGTTGTTATCACTATCAACAAGGTCCTCCAAAAGAATATCGTCGCATTTCGCTGGACGCAAAATATTGGTTTTTGAAACATTCAACCTAATTTCAGTTCTTAAAAAACCATCTTCTTGGTTGTAAGCTTTTGCAAAAGGACTTCCGATCAATTCAACCAAAGCACCTTTTTTCAGAAAATCCAAAATGCGCAAATTTGCACCGTCTTTTTTCCAAATTGTACAGTTTACCCAAGTCGTCTTTGTTTTGGATTCTCCTGTGCGTTTATCACGCCAATTTTTGTTGTGTGCAACAGGAAAGTTAATGGCGACAACGCCTCGTTCCATATTTTTGATAGTTGCGTCTTTTCCAATGTTACCAATTAATCTTGTTTCGAATACCGTAGCCATGTTCGCGTATTTTTCATGAAAATTAACAAACAATACGGAAAACACAAAATAATGTTCCATTAAAAGCTTTAATTGAAATCAATCTACATAATAAAAAAATAAAATTT
>JBFYPS010000103.1:0-6329 GCA_041303135.1 Crocinitomicaceae bacterium
AATCAAATGCACGCAAATTTATTCAACATTTCAAACCACAAAAGGTATTTTTTATTAAATATGAATTTTGGACCAATTACATTTTAGAAGCAAAAAAAATAAACGCTAAAGTATACTCAATCAGTGCATTATTCCGAGCTGATCATCGGTTTTTCAAGTGGTATGGAAATCAGTTTAGAACTACTTTAAGACAAATTGACTACTTTTTTGTACAAAATCAAACTTCCTTGGATTTACTAAAAAGCATCGACATAAATCAAGCTATTTTAAGTGGAGATACTAGATTTGATCGCGTGATTGAAAATAAGGAAAATGTCCAAAAAGATCCTGTTTTAGAAGAATTCTTATTAGGAAAAAAAGCTTTTGTAATTGGTAGTTCTTGGCCAGAAGATGAAGATTTACTTAAAAATTTAGTCCTTGAAATTCAATTTCCAACAATTATTGCTCCACACGATATTTCTGAAAATCACTTGTTGCAAATTGAAAAGAAATTTGGAAATTCCATCATTCGATATTCCAAATGGCAAAGTGATTCTAGCGAAAAAATTATTTTAATAGATTCCATTGGAAAACTTGCAAATGCATACAGTTACGGAAGATTAGCCTATGTAGGTGGTGGATTTTCAGGTAGTTTACACAACATTCTTGAACCAGCAGTATTTGGATTACCTATTATTTTTGGTCCTAAACACAAAAGATTTCCTGAAGCGCAGACATTTATAGGTGCTGGAATTGCATTCTCTGTTTCAAATGAAAACGAATTACAAAGTGCATTTGAACAAATTCTGGAAAATGAGATAGAACTAAAAACAAAAACTGGTGAACTCGTTTTAGCTTCCAAAGGTGCTACAAGAAAAATTATTGATTTCTTGCATCAGCAATAATTATTTATAGTACGGAGAAATCATGTAGTAAACAATTACTCCAGTTGAAGCCACGTAAAACCAAATTGGCCAAGTGAATACTGTCCATTTTCTATGTCTTGCAATATCACCTTTCCAAGCAAATAAATAGGAAAATAATACCAAAGGTACAACCATTACACTCAACACAATATGTGAAATTAGAATGATAAAGTAAACCATTGAAGAACTTGCAACCATCGCTTTTTCTTGTAAACTAACTAGACCACTAAAATCAGAATCACCGTAAAGTGTTGGTTTTGAACACATGTGATAAGCTACGTAAAGTGCTAAAAATATGATTGATAAAAACATACAAATCTTAATCAAAGATTCATGTAGCTTGATATTTTTCCTTTTAATAGCAACCAAAGCACCAATCAAAAGTACTGCAGTTATTCCGTTAATTACCGCATAAATTGAAGGCAAAACTTTTACTTTATCTTCAAGATCAGGAATTTGAACTTTGAATAAAATCGCAACTACCAACGGAATGGCAATAGAAGCTGTAATAATCGCTATCCTAACTTTTTTTAATTTACTCTCTGATATCGGCGTTGTACTCATATTTCAATAATTTGCGAATGTCCTTTTCTAATCTATTTACATCATTTGTTGAAGTTCCAACATATAACCCCCTGACATACCCTTCTTTATCAACTAAAACAAATGTGTCATTGTGTTCAAAACCATCAACTGCACTTTCACTTCTCTCTGCGCCAACGTGAAAAAAATCGTGGGCAAGTTCGTATGTCTCAGTTTCATCGCCTGTAAAAAACGACCAATTGTTGGCAGTTATTCCATGAGACTTGATGTATGACTTAAACTCAGAAGGCGTATCGTATTCAGGATCAATTGTGAAACTCAAAAACTGTAAATGTTTCTCCAAATCTTTGGTCAAAATACTCAATCTCTTCATTTGAGAAGTCATTGGTGGACAAATTGTTCCACAGGAAGTAAAGAAAAAATCAGCCACCCAAACTTTCCCTTTCAACGATTTTGAGGTAATCATCACAGAATCTTGGTTTAAGAACTGAAAATCAGGGATTTTTGGATAAATTGTATCTACAATTTCCTTACCATCAACCGTTTTATATTCTAAATCTCGGTCACCAATGATTGGCAAAACCCTCACTTTTGATTGCTCCTCACAAGCAACTAGTGAAATCAAAACCACACAAGCAGCAATGAATTTAAGTTTCATGATTATTTTTTAGGATGTTTTTTTCGAAATGTTTCTTTGTCATATTGCTTATCAAGCAAGGCCATGTGTTGAAACATGGTTCTTACCATTCCTTCTTCGTTACCTTCAAGAACCATTCTTAAATGATTTTCTTTATCGGCTAGTAACAAAAGTTCTTGAAATGCTTCTCCACCAAAGTATTTATCTCCCTTTTGGAGTAAATTTTTACCATTTCTAGAAATATTATAGACTTGCTTTGGGTCTCCTTTGGCTAGAATCCAGATTTTAGGATCATAATTGACAACTTGATCTTTCAAAATGAAATCCATGTCTTTCAAATTATCCACAGATTTACCATAGCCATCCGTTACGAAAGAAACGATTTTCACGTGACCTAGTTTTTTATTGTTCTTTTGAATATTTTGATAGATTGATCTATCTAAAAACCAAAGAGATACAGAACAAGAATCAGGACAAGTTGGTTGAATAGTAGAAAAAAGAACTACTTGACCTTTGAATGATTTTTCTGTGTACACTTTTCCATCAATACCTGTAAACGAATAAGATGACAGTGCACCCATATCGTCTAATTCCTTGAATTTGTGATCACAACTTCTTGAGGAAAATAAAACCAACAAAGAAGCCGGACCAATCACTAAGAACACTAAAAATATTCTTTTGAGTAGTCCGGCTTTATTTTCTTTTTGAGCCATTTATTAAAAATTAGCTTATGCTCCGTATAATTTCAAAGCTGCATCAATTGCTTTACCTTCCCAAAGAGCAATAAAGATTAGATACAAAATAAAAATAAAGTACGGAACTAAAATGATGTATTTCAACGTTTTCTTTTCATCACCTAAGTGCATAAAAACCAAAACGATGTAAGCAGCTTTTACCAAAGTTAATGCAATAAACATCCATTTGATAACTTGCCAATATTCTGAGCTTTGTTTAAAAACAATACCTGTTCCAACCTCAAAAGCTGTAATTACAGTTAAAATTGCGGTTACTTGCCAAATCTTTTTGCGAAGTTTCTTTCCGTGTGCTTCGTCGTGATGCGTATCTAAAGAATATTCAATAACGTCGTCTCTTTCCATGATATCTAGAATTATAAGATTAAACTAAATAGAAGAATGTAAATACAAACACCCAAACTAAATCTACGAAGTGCCAATACAAACCTGTTTTTTCAACCATTTCGTAATGTCCTCGTTTGTGGTAAACTCCTCTTAAAACACCAAAGAAAATGATGATATTAATCATTACTCCAGAGAATACGTGGAATCCGTGGAATCCAGTGATAAAGAAAAAGAATTGACCGTATTGAGCTGGACCGTATTCATTGCTTGTTAAATTCGCACCATAAGTAACTCTATTTCTAGTTCCACTATTAATGGCTTCATAATACAACTTATTCGCTTCAGCACCAAAAATTGCTTTTCCAACTTTATTATGTTTTGACCCTGGTTCTTTGATAATAAGTTTAAAATGCTCGTCAACTTTTGAATTTAATTTTACGACTGCTCCACCATGTGTAGTAAAAGTATTATCTTTTACTTTTCCAGCTAAAATTGCATGTTGAAAATCGTGCAACAATTCTTCAGTTTCATAAGTTCCTTTCTTGAAATCATGTCCTGACTTAGTAACAGTAAAATTTTCAAATGAGTGACCAGAAACAGTTGCTTTAGCACCGTCAGCCAATTCTACTTTTCCATATTCAGAACCGTGAATGAAATGACTCCACTCCCATGCTTGAGAACCTAAAAAGAAGAAACCACCGATAATAGTAGCAAACATCCATTTTGTTACTCCTTTACGATCCATTCTGTGTCCTGCCTCAACAGCCAATACCATTGTAACCGAAGAAACAATCAAGATAAAAGTCATTAAAGCCACATAAATCAATGGATAACCATGACCTAAGAAAGGCAACGAATTAAATGTTTCCTCTCCAATTGGCCAAGAAATTTGAGCGTCATGTCGAGTAAAACCGTAAGCGATTAATAATCCTCCAAAAGTAAGGGCATCCGATACTAGGAAGAACCACATCATTAGTTTTCCGTAGCTCGTGCTAAACGGAGAAACTTTTCCTCCCCATAGGGAAGAACTGTCAATTTGATTTGTAGCGTGTCCAGCCATTATGCAATTTTTTTTGCAAGTTTAATGAATAAAAAGGAAAAATAGCAACAAATAGAGCCATAATAAACCTAAAAAATGCCAGAAAATTGCACCTAGTTTTAAACTCAACTCGTTTCTATCATCAAAAGTACTTGAAAATGAAATTTTTACCATTTTCATCAAGTAAATTAATGCGCCAAAAATATGTAAAAAATGTAGCACAGTAATTAGATATAAATAGGAAGTGGAAGTGTCTCTTGACTGATTTATCTTATTTTGAAGCGGAGCAGAAAGAATTTTATTGCCAAACATCAAACTTCTATTTTTATAACTCAACTCTTTTCCTTTGTAATAAATGTGAAAATCTTTACCTAATTTTCCTTTGTGGAAAAAATCTCCTCTTCCATCTCTGATATTCCAAGCTAAAAATTTCAATCTTTTCATATCCAAATATTGAATTATTTCTCCATTGGGCTTCATCAATTTTCCATTTTGCAAAGTCAGTGGTTCATTCTTGAAATACAAAACAAAATCAGGTGAAAGTGAGGGAATATTGTAACCTGATGGTTTATCCGTATTTTCAAAATTCTTTACATAGGATTTCAATTCTTTCATTTGACCTTCAGAAAGCACTTTACCTTTAATCATGTAATCATTGGCATCAACTTCAATAAATTGACCTTTATATTTGATTTCAAAATAGTCGCCATATCTTCCGTCAGTTACCATGATGGAATTTCGAAAATTGGCACCTTCATCAATCAGTTGACCGTAACCTAAAATTTGGAAAATCGCAAATCCAATTCCAGACAGCAAAGTTGCAATCATGAAGACTTTAACTTGTCCTAAATTTCTTTTTTTAGCCGCTTTAATAGCAATAATGTAGAAAATACTACTTAAAGCAATAAATGTTGTGCTAATCCAAAAACCCATTGGAAGTGGGTATTTTAGCCAAAACACATCTCCCATGGAAACGATGTAGCCTGAGGTAAAACCTGCAAACAACATCACAATACTGAAAATACTAACGTAAACTAAGTTTTTTTTCATTTTCTCTCTCACCACTGGATCGAGTTCTTTACTGTAATCTGGTTTCATACTAATTGTTTTTTAATGACATAAATTATTTCAAGGTATGACTCTATCGAATACGTATAGAAATTGAACTATCGGCAAAAAGAAGAAAGAGGCAAACATGACCTTTTTAGCATCTTTGTCATCACAGGAGAGAAACAATTTGTATGCGTATAGAAAAAATATGAGTGAAGCTAAAGTTCCAATGATTAAGGTTGCAATTCCAGTCATTCCTAATGCCCAAGGCAATAAAGTAAAAGGAATTAACAAAAGTGCATACACGCAAATTTGAAATGCAGAATTTTTTGACTTACCAAACTTAGATGGCAATAAAGAGTAACCACCGGCTTTGTAATCATCATAGGCAACCCAAGCAATGGCCCAAAAGTGCGGAAATTGCCACACAAATTGGACAAAAAATAAGATTCCAGGAACCAATCCGAAATGATTTGTGTGGGCAACAGCACCCAAAAGTGGAGGTATTGCGCCAGGAAATGCACCAATGAATACTGCCCATGGCGAAATTCGTTTCATCGGTGTGTATATGAATACATAAGAAACAAAAGCAAAAAGACCTAAAACTGCTGATTTATAGTTGAGTTGATACAACATAAAAGTTCCAACCAACAAAGTTAAAATGACAACGATATAAGCCTCCGTCAATGACATTTTACCGGTAGGTAAAGGGCGGATTTGCGTTCTTTTCATTAACTTATCAAAATCTCTCTCCCAAATTTGATTAGAACCATTTGATGCAGCCGTAACTAACAAGCCTCCAACAAGTAAGTAAAAGATTGAAAGCCCACTTTTACCTCCAACAAAAAGATACCCAGATAATGCTGAAAGAATGACTAAAGCAGACAAACGCAATTTAGTAAACAAAACATAAGCTTTGATTTTTTCACCAATTGTAACTTTTTCAATCATTGCAACCTCCACTGAATTCAAATTTTGTTACAAATGTACGTATTTTGAATTGAGAAAGTAAAAGTTCGTGCTTTTTTTAAAGCATAAAAACGAATTAAAATCATCAATTTTATTAGAGGTAAAAC